>NZ_JAVTWC010000046.1:0-79335 GCF_032229445.1 Tahibacter sp. | reverse complement strand
CGTGCATACCGACCTGGGCCCGCGCCGGCGTCCAGGCGATCGCCCCCGTGCTCGCGTGGATCGTCATGCCCGCCGGTGCGCGCGCCAGGCGCCAGCTCAGCACGTCGTTGTCCGGATCGCTCGCAATTGGGGCATAGGTATACGACTGCGCAATGTACGCATTCGTGCCCGGTGTGCCGCTGATCGTCGGCGCGCCATTCGTGGCCGCGTCGTTGACGAAAATGACCCAGCTCTGCGCGGCGATGCCGCCGCGGCCGTCGCGGACTTCGAGCGAGACCGTGTGTTCGCCGACCTGCGATGCCTGCGGTGTCCAGTTGATCGTCGTGCCGTTCGTCGTCGCGCCCGGCGGTACGCCCAGCCACGTCGTGGTCAGCGTGTCGCTGTCCGCATCGGTCGCGGTGACGGTATAGGCATACGCGCTGGCCGGCGCGACCGTGTAGCCCGGCGTGCTCGTGATGACCGGTGCGCGATTGGCGCCCGGATACACGGTCAGCGCGAAGGACTGCGTCACGAACGCGCCACGCGCGTCGGTCGCCTTGACCGTCACCGGCACGTTGCTCGCAGTCGCCGTCGGCGTCCAGCGCACGCGGCCAGTCGCGGCCTCGATCGTCATGCCCGTCGGCGCGGTGTTCAGCGCGTAGGTGATGACGTGGCCTTCGGCGTCGGTCGCCGTTGCGGTGTATTCGTAGGTCACGCCAACGAGGGCGCTGGTGGTGGCGGTCGAGGTGAACACCGGCGCCGTGTTCGGCGCGCTCGAGGGCGTCACGTAGACCCAGGTCTGCTGCTGGATCGTGCTGCCCATGAGGTTGGTCGCGCGCAGCGTGAACTGCAGCCAGCCGGTCTGGCCCCAGGCCGGCGTCCACTCCACCGTGCCGCGGCGCGGATCCACCACCATGCCGGCGGGGCCGAACGCGAGTTCGTAGGCGATCGTGTCCCCGGCGTAGGGGGACGTCGCGACCGCGTCGTAGCGATACGGCTGCTGTTCGTTGCCCGCGGTCGGCGCTGTCGTCGTGAAGCTCGGCGCGACCCCGGTGGCCTGCACGAAGCCCGCCGCCCAGGTCTGCGTCGTCGTCGCCGCCTCGTTGTCGGTCACCGCGACCTGGAACGCCCAGCCGCCGCTCGTGTTGTTGCCGGTCGCACACTCGTCCTCGTCCGCCGCCGGCTCGATCACGGCCAGCAGCGCGCCGCTGCCCAGCGCCGCGGTGTCCAGGCCCGGCAGGCTCGCCACCGCCGTCACACCGGCCGGCACCGAGGCCAGCTCGACGCGGCCCAGAAGGTTGCCCGCCACCGCACTGCTGCCGCGGTAGAACGCGACCGTGAACGGCCGGCTCGCCGCCGTGCCGCGATTGCGCACGTCGGCGCGCAGTATCAGGTCCGCGCTCGTGCCTGGCAGATACGGGCCGAACACGCGCAGGTCGCTCTGGTACTGCGTCGCGGTCACGGCCGGGTTCGGCGCACCGTAGACGTACAGCGGTGCCGGCAGCACGCCCGGCATCGCCACGCGCACGCGCATGTCCTCGCCGATGCGATCGGCCGCATACGCCTGCTGGTGCACGACGCGCGCGCCGATCGCCCAGCTGCCGATCGCCGGCTTGAAGTTCGCCGCATAACCGCCCTCGCCGATCCACACACGTCCCTGGCCGTCGCCGCGCGGATCCGCGAACGTCGGCACCGGACCGGCATACTGGAAGCCATACGAATACGCGCCCACACGCGCGGTCACCACACCGCTTCGGGCGTCGACGCGGTTGAGACCGTCCCACGACGGCGAGTAGATCTCCAGGTGACCATCGTTGTCGGCATCCAGTGCCACGGCGCTCGCGCCGGTGTAGCGCCGCGGACCCTGCGTGCCCGCGAGCGTCCACAACACGCGGCCGTCCTGGCTGCTGAACAAGGTCTCCAGCGCGGCCAGGTAGATTTCGTTGCCGGGTTCTTCGGCGATGAAGTCCGCGACCAGCGGTGCGCCGACGCGGTTGATGATGGCCTGATCGGTCAGACGCCAGATCGGTGTGCCGTCGCGGCGCAACACACTCAGGCGATAGCCCGCAGTGGTCTGTTCGCTGACCACGAGGCCGAGCTGGCCGCCGCCGTCGACCGGGATCGGTGCGATCTGGCTGTGGTGCACGGTTTCGTTCGCGAGCGCGCTCGGCGAGCGCCAGCGCAAGGTCCCGTCCGCCGAGCGCGCCTCGCTGCGGTAGACCACTTCCTGCACGCCGTCGGCGTCCAGATCGAGCGCGATCGATCGGCTGTATTCGTAAGTCGGGCTCGGGTACTGCCAGCGCAGGTTCCCGTTGGCGTTGAACACGGCCGGGCCGACGAGGATTTCCGCGGTGCCGTCACGATCCAGGTCGGCGAGGCTGATCGCGTTGCCGTAAAACGTGTAGTTGCCCGCCTGCGCGCTGGAGCTCCAGCGCAAGGTCCCGTCGGCATTGAGCGCCACGAGGCGGCGCGTGGCATCCAGATACAGGATCGTGACCTGGCCGCGGCCGTCGATGTCGGCCATCGCCGGCGCGACTTCGACATCGGCATAGCCGCCGGTGTACGTCCATAGGATCTCGCCCGTCATCGCATCGTGCGCACGCACGCGCGGGCCACCCAGACCGGTGATCGACACGGCCGCAATGCGGTCGTTCGTGTTGAGCACTCCATTGCCGTCGGTGTCCGCGAGCGGTCCGATCAGCGGCGAGGAACTCGGACCGTTGGACGACTGGCGCCACGCCGCCACGGGCTGGAACGCCCGCACGCTGGCCGGCACGATCGCGCACCACGGGTTGTGCTGCTCCAGGCTCGCCGGGGCCACCGCGCTCTGGCCCGCCAGCGGCCAGTTCAATTGCCCCAGTGTGCCCGGCGGTGACGTGGACACAATCGGCGTGATCGTCGCCGCACTCGGTTTGAGCGGCGCGCTCCAGGCCTGCGTCTCGAACAGGTTGCGATCACTCGCGCGGCCCGTGTAGACATACGCGCCCCCGCCGGTCGTGATCGTCGTCAGCGGCTGCGTCGTGATCACCGGCGCTTCGTTGGGCACATCGCCCAGCAGCGTGAAGAACTGCAGGTGGAACGCACCGTACTGGTCGTTCACGCGCAGCGCCACGCGCGCGGACCGGCCGGCGAAGTCGCCGGGTACGCCCCAGCTCACCGCACCGCTCGTCGCATCGACCTGCAGACCGCCCGGTCCTTCCACGCGCGTGAACGCGAGCACCGCACCCGGGGCCGCACTCACCGTCGGTGCATAGGTATACGTCTGCCCTTGTACCGCGCGGCGGTTCGGCAGCGAGGTGAAGCGCGGCGGCACTCGGCCGCTGCCGACGGACAGCGTGAACGACTGCGTGACGCTCAGGCCCGCCAGATCGGCGACCCGCACCGTGACGCTGTGCGAACCGCTCTGGCTGGACGTCGGTGCGAAGCGGATCACGCCGGTCAGGCCGTCGATGCTCATGCCGCTGGGTGCGGCATCCAGCGCGTAGGCCAGCGCATCGCCGCGATCGGGATCGCTGGCTTGCACGGCATAGACATAGCGGTCGCCGGGTACGACGCTGGTCGGCGCGGTCGAGCTGATCGCCGGTGCCGCATTGACGTCCTCGACCGCGACACTGAACTGACGCTCGGCCGTGAGGCCGCCCGCATCGCTCACGCGCACGCGCGCGACGATCGCAGTGAGCGATTCATTGTCCGCGCGACAGTCGATCGTGCCGGGCGCACGCAGTGTGGCGCTGATCTGCGCGGGATTGCCGCCAGGCCAGGCGACACGGCGCGTCACCGACGCACCGGCCGCGAGCGAGGCGATGTCGCTCGTCGCGAACGGCACACCCTCCGCCGCGAACGTCACCGTGAACGGCTGCGCCACCGCGGCCAGACCGCGGTTGCCCAGCGTGACCTCGACCTCGTTCTCGCCTTCGACGAGGCGCAGGTCGTGCACGTAGAGATCGGCCTGCTCGGCCGTGGGTTCCTGCGTCAGGATCTCGCGCACCTGGGCGGCGATCAGCGCGCTCGTGAACGATTCGGCCATCGCACCGCCGTCGCGCAGCAGTTCGATGTCCCAGGCCGTGCCGCCGCTCGCCATCGCGAGGTTCACGTAATCGGCGATCGTCGTGCCGTCGCCGCTGACCGCGCTCGCACTGGTGCACGTCACATAGCCGCCGCTGCCGTCGGCCTTATAGCCCAGCCCCTCCGGACCGATGCCCAGCGCCACGCTCGCATCACCGCACTGGAAGCGCGCGTTGACGACCGCGGTCAGCGCGACCTCATAGGTCGTCAATTCGGCCAATGTACTGGCATAGCTCAACGTCGTATTGGCCGCGTCGCGGTCCTCATCCGTGATCAGCATCACCTGGCGCGACGCGGTCGCGCGCAGCGGGTATTGCATCAGCGCGCCGTGGATCGCGTTCCAGCCGTCCTCGGTGCCACCGAACTCGGGAATCCGGTACTGCCCTGTCGCCGCGAGGAAGTCCAGGTGATCGCCCATCAGCAGGCCGCCGACCGGAATCACGCGCGGCGCTTCGTTGAAGCCCATGAGGCCGTAGCGGTTCGCATCGCCGCCGGTGCCGATGCCGTTGGCCGTCAGATAGGCGTGGAACGGGATCGCAAAATCCGACGTCCACGCGTGCTCGCCAATCATGGAACCGGATTCATCGACGATCGCGATCACGTCGGCCGCCAGCGGTGCGGCACTGATCGTCGTGCCGCCGCCGTAGCAGCGCGTGTTCGGCAGCCGGTTCGAGCCGACGAGCGCCGACGCGGCGGGCCAGCTGATCGCGCCACTCGTGGCGTCGACGCTCAGATCGTTGGGCCCAGCGACGCGGCTGTGACTCCGCGTATCGCCGCTGTCCGGATCGCTGCTGGGATTGCTGAAGGTATACGTGGCCCCTTCGTCCACCATCGTGGGGGCGGTGCCCGTCAATTGCGGGGCGCGATTGACGGCCGTGACCGTGATGCCGACCGCGGCCGGCGCCGATTCGACCGTGCCGTCGTTCGCGGCGAAGGTGAAGCCGTCGCTGCCGACATAGCCGCTCGCCGGCGTATAGGTCATCGTCGGCGCCGTGCCGCTCAAGGTGCCGTGGGACGGCGGCGTGACGATGCGCCAGGTCAAGGCGTCGCCGTCCGCATCGCTTGCACTCAGCGTGATCGCCGCCGTCGTCGTGTTCGTGACCGCAACCGTGGCCGCCTGCGCGACCGGCGCGGTATTGCACGACACGCTCACATTGCGCGAAGCCGTGTTGTCGCTGCTGCCGTGGGGGGCCGGCGTCGTGAAGCCGGATTGCGCACCACTGGCTTCGCTCAAGCCCGTCGGTGCCGTGAGCTGCGCGCTCAGCGTCAGCGGCGTGCAGTGATCGGCCGCGACCGTGGCGCCGACCGTGAACGTCACCGCGCCGCCGCTGCCACCGCTCGCACCGCCCGTCAGCAGCGCCGTGCCCGTGATCGGTCCGGTGCCGCTGACGCTCGCATCGGGTGCGCCGCCCGGACAGCGTGCGCCGCCGATCGCCGAACACGTCCAGCCGGTGATCGTGAGGCCCGTGGGCACGGTCGCCGACACGCTGACGCTCGCATCGTGCGCCGTGGTGTCGCCGCGGGTCGGACGCGCCGTGCGATTGGCATAGGTCGCCGTGTACACCAGTGCCGTACCGTCGCGCACCGTCGCCGGTGCATCGAGCGCAACGCCCAGATCGATATCGTTGTCCAACAACATCACGCGCGTCGACAGGATCGGTGCGGCGCCGCAGATCTGCGTCGAACTGAGCACGTAGTTGCTCGGAGACGCCGTGATCGCGATATCGAGGAATTCGTTGTCCTCCACGAGCGTGTCGTCGAGTGCGGCAATCGGCAACACGAAATCGTTGCCGTCGTAGACGCCGGCCGGGATCGTGAGGCTGAACGTGTCGCTGCCGCTGGCGGTGCTGAAGTCACTGCCGCGCGCCGCAGTACCGCCGCCTTGCACGGTCAGCGGAACCACGATGCCGCCCGTGGGCACCGTGCCGACGACACGCAGCGTCGGCCAGCCGGAGGGGGCGCTTTCGTGCAGGCTCGTACTGGCCGTCGACAGTTCGACGAACGGCCGCAGCGTGACCTGAATGTCGTCGATGAAATTGCCGATCGTCGCGCCACCCGCGGCCGACACGGCTTCAAAACCGATCGCCTGCACGCCCGTCGTGCCCTGCCACGTGAAATGGCCGCTGTAGTCGCGCCAGCCGAAGCTCGCGAGCGTGGACGTACAAGCGTTCGTCGCGACGCCGCCGTCGTCGCCATAGCAGGTCACCACACCGCCACCGCCATCGGTCTGCGTGCCCGCACGCACGACGCGGTTCGTCCCCGCACTCGACCCCACGCGAAATTCCGTCACGTCGCTGACCGTCGCGCTCTGCCGACCGCGATGGCTGAAACGCCAGTCGATCGGCTCGCCCGCGGCAAGACACACGTTCTGGTAGATCCGCGATGCCGCTTCGGCATTGAGTTCAGCGAACTGCTGCCCCGCGCGCGCGTTCACCCCGTTGAAGGTGTTGGCCCAGATTTCAATCAGCGGACCGCTTTGCGCCGTGATCGACGGCGCGCAGTTCACACCGGCCTGGCTCGGGTGATTCGTCGTCCAACCCGGCACCTGCGCATCGGCAACCTGAAAAAAACACGTCGAGGCACCGGCCGACGGTTGCTCGAACCCCAGGTTCACGAACGTGCGCTGCACCTGCGCCGAGGCCAGCGGCGCCATCACCAGGCACACCAGCGCCACCAGTACCCGACGCGCGAACACAAGAATGTCGCCAGTACGCGCCGGCGCAGACAGAACCACCATGGAAGAACCCCTGAAGACCGAAGACAGGCCAGCACTGCCGGCACCGCGGCGATTATCCCAGCAGATTTGTGACATCGTCCACACATACGCCTGCGTATGGGTGTGAATTACCGGAAATTGGCTCCTTGAGACTCCCACACCGGGCCGAACTACGGGTCGGCAGCGTCAACCGGCTACGGCTATCAGCCGCGGTTGCCCACGCATCCCTTGCCGCAGCCACGAGCAGTTCGCAAGCAGATCACGCCCGCTGGATCCGCGTCTGACTCTCCAACGCGAGGGTCGTGTCTGCCTTGCGCGCAAACCGCGCCGTGGCCTGCAGCAGTCGTTCGAACACGCCGGGCTCGCGATACGCATGGCCCGCGGCCTCGACCAGATGAAACTCGGCTTCGGGCCAGGCACGATGCAGATCCCAGGCGTACTTGGCCGGGCAAGGCATGTCGTAGCGGCCGTGCACGATCACGGCAGGAATACCGGCCAGGCGGTGAGACTCATGCAGCAATTGTTGATCCCGCAAGAAGCAGCCGTTACTGAAATAGTGGTTTTCTATACGCGCGATCGCGAGGTTGCGTAGATCGGCTTCCGCATCGTCGCCCGTCTCGGCCTCGGGCTGGAACACCAGCGTCGATACTTCGTCCTCGAAGCGACACCAGGCGCGCGCCGCGGCGAGCTGCGTTGCCGCATCGCCGTGCTGCAAGCGCCTGCGGTAGGCCTGTAGCAGATCGCCGCGTTCGGCGGTTGCGATGGGTTCTACAAAGCGTTCCCACTTGTCGGGAAAGACCTGGTCGACCCCGGAGCGGTAGAACCAGTCCAACTCGGCCTGCGTCGCGGTGAAGATACCGCGGAGGATCAGCGCCTCGACGCGCTCTACATGCGCCTGCGCGTAGGCCAGCGCCAGCGTGGAGCCCCAGGATCCGCCGAACACGAGCCAGCGTTGCACGCCCATGACCTCGTCGCGCAGACGTTCGATGTCCCCGACGAGATGCCACGTGGTATTCGCGTCGAGCGAGGCCGCCGGTGTCGAGCGCCCTGCCCCGCGCTGATCGAAGAACAGCACGTCGTAGCCTTGCGGGTCGAACAGCCGACGATGTGCCGGGGAGAACCCCGCGCCGGGTCCGCCATGCAGGAATACCGCCGGCTGCGCTCCGGGCGTGCCGGCACGCTCCCAGTACAGGCAATGCCCGTCACCGACCTCGAGAAAGCCGCTCGCATACGGTTCGCTCGGCGGGTAAGGCGTCGTTGGCGTAATCATCGAAGAAGCGTCGCGGCGGCGAAGGATCCGCGACCATAGCGCGTGGCGCGGCCGGTGTGCCAGCACCTCGCCGCTGAGCGCATCGCAGATACATCGACGCTGCCGACGGCAGTCCGGCAACGCGGAAGCCATCTTCGCCGGCAGGCAACGGCCACTTGCCGCACTGGCGTGGCCCGTTTCCGCGTGCGGTACATGCTTGCTACCGGCGCAACGCCTCCATCAGCGACTCTCGCACCCCTTCGCGCTGCGAGAACGGATCGACCGGATCACGCAACGCGACGATGTCTTCGGCGCGCTGCAAGACACCCGCCAGTGCCTGCGGATGCGAGACGATATAGAAACGACGCTGCTCGATCGCCTCGAACGTCATCTGCGCGACATCGGCTGCGCTGACCTTGCCCGAGGTCACTGCCTTCTCGATCATCGAATGCGCAAGGCGCTGCGAGCGCGTCGCCGGGTCCTCGCTCGCGAGTTCAGCCGGGCGATTGCGATGCGATACGTGGATGCCAGTCGGCACGTAGTACGGACATAGCACCGAGCAATGCACCTGGTCGCCGACGAGGGCGAGGTCGTGGTGCAGCGTTTCTGTCAGCGCGACCACGGCGTGCTTGGACACGTTGTAGATTCCGCTCAGTGGCGGATTGAGCAGACCCGCCATGGACGCGGTGTTGACGATGTGACCTCGGTAGCCTGGATCGGCCTTGGCGGCATCGAGCATCAGCGGCACGAACGCACGCACGCCGTGGACGACGCCCCAGAGGTTGACGCCCAGCGTCCATTGCCAGTCGCGCAGGCTGTTTTCCCAGATCAGTCCGACACTGCCGACACCGGCGTTGTTGAACACCGTGTGCACGCTGCCGAACTGCTGCAGCGTCGCGTGTGCGAGCGCGTCGACCTGGGCGGCATCGGCGACATCGACCGTGCGGACGATCGCTTCGGCGCCGAGTGCCTGCACATCGGCGAGTGTCGCGGCGAGCGCGTCGGCCTGAATATCGGCCAGCACTAGGCGCATGCCGCGGCGCGCGCCGAGCAGCGCGAACTCGCGACCGAAACCCGACGCGGCGCCGGTGATGACAGCGACGCTGCCCTTCATGGTGTCGTCGCTCATACCGCGGTATAGCCTCCGTCCACGGCGAGAATCTGTCCGGTGATGTGCTTTCCCGCATCCGAGGCGAACAGCAGCGCGGCGCCCTTGAGGTCTTCATCGTCGCCCAGGCGAGCGAGCGGTGCATTCCCGATCAGCATGTCCTCGCCGAGTGCCGCGATCATTCCCTGCGACATCTTCGACGGAAAGAATCCCGGCGCGAGCGCATTGACCGTGATGCCGTAACGGCCCCATTCGCCGGCCAGCGCGCGCGTAAAATTCACAACCGCGCCTTTTGCACTGTTATAGGCAATCGTGCGCATCGGCCCGGGCGGGTTGCCGCGCAGGCCGGCGATCGACGCAATGTTGAGAATGCGACCGTATTGCTGCGGAATCATCGCGCGCTTGCCGATCTGCTGCGTGAGCAGGAACAGGCCGCGCACGTTCAGGCCAAAAACCTTGTCCCAGGCTTCGAGCGGATAGTCTTCCGCGGGCGCGCCCCAGCTTGCACCAGCGTTGTTGACAAGGATGTCGACGCGGCCGAGCGTGTCGAGCGCCGCATCGACGAGCCGCGTCGTGTCGGCCGGATCGGCGTTGTCGGCCGCCAGCACATGCGCCTCGATGCCACTTGCCGCGAGCTGCGCCTGCGCGGCTGCGAGTTCGCCGGGCTTACGCGCCGACAGGAATACGCGCGCGCCATAGGCGCCCAGTGCGTGGGCGATCTGCAGGCCCAGGCCGCGCGAGCCGCCGGTAATCAGCGCGGTGCGGCCGTCGAGGTCGAAAAGATGGCGGGATGTTCCCATGCGAGCGGCTTCCGGAAGGTAGTGACTGATGCGTGCGGGCACTCGAAGGACGACGTTACGGCCTTCGAGTCCAGTTTCGATATACGGAACATCATTCCGTACAATGAATTACTGTACCGACGCACGAAATCCGCGGCAACAGTGTCCTGCGGCGTGAAATTCAAGAAACGCCCGGCAAGTTGCGCTTGCGACTGGGGCGGCCGGCGCCTAGGATTTCGTGCTGGATTGAATGACTGTTCCGTTATGCGGAACTTATCGGCCTACCCGCCTGTCGCCTCCCAGGAACACCTGCATGGATTTCAGCTACAGCCCGCGCGTGGAATCACTGCGTCGAGAACTCGGCCAGTTTTTTGACACGTATATTTATCCCAACGAGGCAAGCCACGCCGAGGAAGCGCAGGCGCATCGCGCGGCCGGCAACCCCTGGCAGCCCAGCGCGCTGGTCGAGTCGCTCAAGCTCAAGGCACGCGAGCATGGCTGGTGGAATCTTTTCCTGCCACGCTCGGCGCATGCGCCGGAAGGCCTCAGCAATCTCGAGTACGCGCCGCTGTGCGAGATCATGGGCCGCGTGCTGTGGGCGTCCGAAGTGTTCAACTGCTCGGCTCCCGACACCGGAAACATGGAGGTGCTGGAACGCTACGGCAGCGAGGCGCAGCAGCAGCGCTGGCTCGCGCCGCTGCTGGCCGGCGACATCCGTTCGGCCTTCCTCATGACCGAACCGGACGTGGCCTCGTCCGACGCGACGAACATCCAGTGCTCGATCCGCCGCGACGGCGACAGCTACGTCGTCAATGGCCGCAAGTGGTTTTCGTCCGGCGCCGGCGACCCGCGCTGCGCGGTCTACATCGTCATGGGCAAGACCGATCCGGAGGCGCCGACGCACCGCCAGCAGTCCATGCTGCTGGTGCCGGCGGACGCACCGGGCATCCACGTACGCCGGCCGGTCACGGTGTTCGGCTACGACGATGCGCCGCACGGACACATGGACATCCAGCTCACCGATGTGCGCGTGCCCGTGAACCACATCATTCTCGGCGAAGGCCGCGGCTTCGAGATCGCTCAGGGCCGCCTCGGGCCTGGCCGCATCCACCATTGCATGCGCAGCATCGGCCTGGCCGAAGTGGCGCTCGAACTGCTGTGCCGGCGCGTTTCGTCGCGCGTCGCCTTCGGTCGGCCGCTGGCCGAGTATTCGATCTGGCACGAGCGCATCGCCGAGGCGCGCTGCTCGATCGAGCAGGCGCGTCTGCTCACCCTCAAGGCCGCCGATGCGATGGACAAGGTGGGCAACAAGGCCGCGCGCGCGGAGATCGCGATGATCAAGGTCGTCGCACCGAACATGGCCGTGCAGATCATCGACTGGGCCATACAGGCGCACGGTGCCGCCGGCGTCAGCGGCGATTTCCCGCTTGCGGCGGCCTATGCGGGCGCGCGCTCGCTGCGCCTGGCCGACGGCCCCGACGAAGTGCATCGCGCGACCATCGCCAAGCTCGAACTCGCGCGCCACGCCGCGCGCGCAGCCTGACCATGGGCAATCCGCGGCGCGAAGCCGATGTGTTCAGCCGCGGCGTCGCAGCCGACCATCCGCAGTTCGTCAGCGCCGTGGCGCGCGCGTTCTCGGTGCTGCGCTGCTTCGAGCACGGCGTGCAATACCTCGGCAACCAGGAAATCGCGAAACGCACGGGACTACCCAAGCCGACGGTGTCGCGTTTCACCTTCACGCTGTCGGCGCTGGGCTATCTGAACTATTCGCCCGAGCGCGAGAAATACTGTCTGGGCACGGCCGTGCTCGGCCTCGGCCATGCCTTCATGAAAAGCAACGACGTGCTCGCGATCGCGCGGCCGCTGATGCGCGAACTGGCGGCGCAGACCCAGGCCGCGGTCATGATCGGCGCGGCCGACAGCCTACGCATGGTGCTGCTCGACATCTGTCAGGGCGATGCGACGTTCCAGCTCAAGCTCGACGTCGGCGCACGCGTGCCGCACGGTTCCACCGCGCTGGGCCGCGCCGATCTGGCCGCGCGCCCGCTCGCGATCTTCGAGACGCGTCTGGCCGACATCGAACGCGAATGCGAGCCGGCCGCCTGGCCACGCATCCGCGCCGGCATCCTGCAGGCACGACAGGACTACGAGAACTACGGCTTCTGTTTCTCGCTCGGCGACTGGAATCCCGAGGTCTTCGCCGTCGGCGTGCCGATGGTCTCGGCCGACCGCAGCCGTGTGCTCGCGTTCAACTGCAGCGGCCGGGTTTCGGTGATGACACGCGACAAGCTGATGCACGAGATAGGCCCGCGCCTGCTCGCGCTGCGCAACAGCGTGTACGAACTGACCGAAGGCCGCTTCTGATCGTGAATTCGTGGCTGCCGTCGACGCGCTGAACCGGCGATCCGTCGCACCGTGAATTGAGGCGCCGGCCAAATCCGGCCGCTTCATCGTTGCCTGGGGAAAAAAAGGAGCGAGGAAGGGGACGCCCGGCGCTTGCTTCCTTGCGTTCCCCGCTCCTAACCGGTTACCGCGTGCCCGCTCAGGGCCGCACGAAGACCTGCAGGCCATCGCAGAAGATGCCGTCGGTCCACTGTGCCGCACACGGGAAAAATGTCGGGATGCCGTGGACCGCGCAGAAGCTCTGCGCAGGATTCGCCGCGCAGGACTGCAGTAGCGTGGCATTGGCCGGCGTGGCCAGATCCACCGCAGACAGCACCGTCAGTGGCCCAGGCGACGCGGCTTGCGCACCGGCGTAGACGCGCAGGCTCAGGCTGCCGATGTTGAACGGCGCGGCACCCAGGCCGGCGGTGTTGCAGACGACGACCTGTCCGCTCGCGATCGCGCCTTGCGCCGCACAGGTCGCGGGCGGCGACGACGACAGCAGGCCGCGGTATTCGAAATAGGGCGGCAGCTGGATATAGATGTTGCTGCTGCCTGCGCTGGCTTCACCGATATTGCGGTAGCCGACCACGAGCGGCCCCTGTTCCTGCCCCAGCGTGAACGTTGCGGGGCTGTGCGACATGCCATCGGTGACCAGCGTCGCGACACGCGGCGTGCGTGTTGGAATCTGCAGGCGGCCGCAACCGAGCTGCATCGGGTTGGCGACACAATCCGTCGGACGCAATTGCTTGTCGTTGCTGACCGCAGCATGCACGAACAGCGGCCCCGGGATCGGCACGGACAACGGCACTTGTACGCGCATGGACACAAAACTGTTGAGCGAGTCGTACATGTAGGGCGTCGTACAGCGCACGTGACCTGGTGTGGACTGGTTCTGGCATGTGAAGCCCGGGATGGCAGACACCACACCGTCGAAAGTGATTCCACCTGGCAGCCATAGGTCGATCTCGACAGGCGTGTTCACCTGGCCGAAACCGATGTTGTTCGTCTCCACCACGATCATGCTCTGCGTGCCGGCTTCGAACGGCTGTCCAGTCCAGACCGCGACCGGCCC
The DNA here is from genome assembly GCF_032229445.1 of Tahibacter sp. Lineage (NCBI taxonomy): Bacteria > Pseudomonadati > Pseudomonadota > Gammaproteobacteria > Lysobacterales > Rhodanobacteraceae > Tahibacter > Tahibacter sp. The sequence goes on along the minus strand of NZ_JAVTWC010000046.1, from coordinate 65,982 downwards.
CGCCGTGACCGTGCCGTTGCTCACACCCCAGCCGGTGATCTGCACTTTCGAGGTCACGATCGAAGTCGAAGCGGTCGCGCAGCCGGTGACGCTGGGCTGCGCCACGCAGGACACGTTCGGCGGCAGCGGTACCTGGGTGCTTTCGAGCGTGGCGCTCAGGGTCACCGGCCCCGGCGCGAGGCCATAGTCGACCACCGCGTTGATGCCCAGCGACATGGATCCCGGGTTCCAGAAGTCCACATTGCCCGACTAGATGCAGGTCACGTCACGCAGGTTCGGTTGCGCCGAACAGGTCCAGTTCGCGCCATTCTGGCCGGCGAAGCGCACACCGGCGGGTAGCGTCGTGCGCAGCGTGAACGGCCCGAGATGTGTGATGCCGTCGTTGCGATCCTCCTTTTCGAAGGAGGCGCCGATGGAATAGCTGGTTCCCGTGAAGACCGGCGGGGTCGGCCACATGTGCAGCCTGAGGCCAGCCGCGGAAGCCAGGCTGCTGCAGGCCAGCAGCATGGCTGCGGTGGCGAGGCGGAATACGACGGACGGACGGTGCATGGAATTCCCCCGGAGACGAGCCGGATTGTCGCGGCGCGATCGAGGCGGCACATCCCCGCGAACAGGGGGGGCAGCCCCACCCGCAGGTCCACCCGCAGGTCCACCGGGCAGCGCTGCCGTTGTGCGCAGCGTCGACGTCGCGACGACGCATTGCCGCGATGCCGCATCGGCCTGGCGGTCTTTGCGTGCCGCCGCGACACCGGCGAATCATGACCGTACGGATCCGTTCGCGCAGGAATCCGCGCGCCTGTTCGCGGCAGTTGCTTTCACATCGCTGAACCGATGAGGCGCGGAAACCGCACGCCATGCGGGTACTTGTCTCCGTGTTCAAAAGTAGTTGTTTTGTAACTTGGCAGCTTGTACCTTCACCTGCACTTCATGCCTACCAATCGCCTCGGAGAGAGTGATGGGCCAGGTCTTCGGGGAAGTCTGCACGACGCGTCATCTGCGCCCACGCCTGATCCGGCGCAGCGCCGCGGATCTGGCGATTGCGAGACAGGCGGTCCGCACTCACCGCTTTCCCGATAGTTTTCAATCGACACCTCGCGCCTTTTCAGACGCCGCCTCAGCAGCGCCATTGCCGCTGCCATCGCCGCCATCGGCGCCGTTTCACGACCGGCGCGCGCCACCCACCGCCTCTGCATCGGCCGGAAAGGCGTGCAAATGTCGGGTTTAGGAACTTTCCATCGTTGTTCACTTGAAGTGACGTGCCGAGCGCTCGCGCCGGACGGTTCCGGCGCACGTCCGCCGCCGCTTGCCGCCAGCACAAAGGAGAAGGCGAGATGGTCCAGGTTACTTATCCCGGTGTGTACATCGTCGAGAAGTCCAGCGGCGTGCGCACCATCACCGGCGTGGCCACGTCGATCGCTGCATTCGTCGGCTACACGCGCAAGGGCGTGCCCGACAAGGCCGTCACGATCACCAGCTACCCGGATTTCGAGCGCGGCTACGGTGGCCTGGACCGGGACAGCCCGTTGTCCTATGCGGTGCGCCAGTTCTTCAGCAACGGCGGCACTCAGGCCATCATCGTGCGTGTCGCGATCAACTTCCAGACCACGACCTGGGTGATCGACAATGCCGCCGGCGCCGACATCGTGCGCATCCTGGCATCGAGTCCCGGCCGCTGGGGCAACGACCTGCGTATCGCGATCCAGCATACCGGCACGCGCAACCCGGACTCCGATTTCAATCTGGTCGTGTCGCGGCTGCAAGCCGACGGCGTGAGCTACGCGCCCGTCGAGATCCACCGCAACCTGAGCATGAACGACCGCTCCGACAGCTATTTCGCGTCGGTCATCAACAACAACTCGGCGCTGATCACGACGGAAATCGTCGGTGCGCCGGTGTTCGCGAAAGCCGGCTACGCGATCAGCAAGGAAATCACGACGATTCCGATCCTCACGACGCCGAACAACACGATAGGCGTCACACTCGACGGCACCGATTCCTTCGTGCTGACCATTCCCGACGCGCCGTGGGCGACGATCGCCATCCTCGCCTCCAAGGTCAACACGGCTATCGCGACCGCGGGACTGACTGCCGACATCGAAGCCGCGGAAACCAAACCCGACGGCACCGCCGGCACCGGCGCGCTGAAGATCAGCTCCAAGACGGCCGGCCGCTTCTCCAGCGTTTCCGTCGCGCGCGGCAGCACGGGAGGACTCGCCGCCAAGCTCGGCCTCGGCCTGCTCAACGGCGGCCGCGAAGTCACCGGCGCCGCGGAGCATCGTCCGGCGGTCATCGGCAACACCGCGCCATCGATCGTCGGTGAGGACGGCGACCGCGGCGGCCCCATCAATCTCGAAGGTTCCCCGGCGGCCAAGACCGGCATGTATGCGCTGCTCGACGTGGACCTGTTCAACATCCTGTGCATTCCCGAAACCTTCGACATGAGCGGCGGCCAGGAGGCCGCACTCGTCAACGCGGCGATCGTGTTCTGCCACGAGCATCGCGCGTTCTTCATCGCCGACGCGCCGTCGAATCGCACCCTGAGCAATATCGCGACCTGGGCCGGCAGCTTCAGCCAGCTGCAGGCGATCAACGCGGCCACGTATTTCCCACCGCTGCGCTTGCCCGACCCGCTCGACGGCAACCGTCCACGCCCGTTCGCGCCGTCGGGGACACTGGCCGGCCTGTATGCGCGCACCGATGCGACGCGTGGTGTCTGGAAGGCGCCGGCCGGCATCGATGCCTCGCTCAACGGGGTGCTCGGCCTGACGATTCCGCTGAACGACCGCGAGAACGGCCTGATCAATCCGCTCGGCATCAACGCCCTGCGCGACTTCCCCGCCGCGGGCCGTGTCGCCTGGGGTGCGCGCACGCTGCGCGGCAATGACGCGCTCGGCGATGAATACAAATACATTCCGATACGCCGGCTCGCGCTTTTCCTCGAGGAAAGCCTGTACCGCGGTACGCAGTGGGTCGTGTTCGAGCCCAACGACGAGCCGCTGTGGGCGCAGATACGGCTGAACCTCGGCGCCTTCATGAACGGCCTGTTCCGCCAGGGCGCGTTCCAGGGAAAGACGCCGCAGGAAGCGTATTTCGTCAAGTGCGACAAGGAGACGACGACCCAGGCCGACCGCAATCTCGGCATCGTCAACATCCTCGTCGGCTTCGCGCCGCTCAAGCCTGCGGAATTCGTCGTGCTGACGATTCAGCAGATCGCCGGGGATTTGTAGCGCCACTTTTTTGGCCTGTACCAGGGAAGTTCTGAACAAGTCCTGGCACTACCGTTCTTGTACTCAGCACCAGATCTTCGCAACCCCGCCAGACGCTGCGCGCTTGGCCGCCCCCTTGACTCAAGGGGGCTCCATAACAAGCGGCTAGCTTTTGAGTTCTGACGTTTATCAGGAGTTGTCGCCATGGCCCAGTTCGCCGTCAACACGCATCGCTTCGATCCGTACAAGAATTTCAAATTCCGCATCAAGTGGGACGGGCGCTATGTCGCCGGTGTCAGCAAGGTCGGCTCGCTCAAGCGCAGCACCGAAGTCGTCGAGCACCGCGAAGGCGGCGATCCGTCGACCTCGCGCAAGTCGCCGGGCCGTACCAAGTACGAGGCGATCACGCTGGAGCGCGGCGTCACCCACGACCTGGAATTCGAAGCGTGGGCCAACAAGGTCTGGCATGTCGGCGCCGGGCTAGGCGCCGAGGCCAGCCTCAAGGATTTCCGCAAGGACGTGATCCTGGAGGTCTACAACGAGACCGGTCAGGTCGTGCTGAGCTATCGCATCTATCGCTGCTGGGTGTCGGAATTCCAGGCCATGCCCGATCTCGACGCCAATGCCAACGCCATCGCGATACAGACCATCAAGCTGGAAAACGAGGGCTGGGAGCGCGATCCGGACGTGTCCGAGCCCACCGAACCGGTGCTCGCCGCCTGATATGGAACGCTGCGAGGCATGACGCCATGGACGCCACTTCGACACGCGCGCTGCGCGCACTGGGCCAGCCGGCCGATCTGGACCTGGATTTTGCGACGGCCGACCGGCCGGCGCTCGTCACCGCGCTGCTCGCGCGGGCGAGCGATTCGACCGATGTCGCATTCTGGTGGTCGCAGGCCGTAGGCCGGCGCACGCAGGCGTTGCTCGATGTGCTGGCGGCGACCGAGCGTCGCGACCGCCTCGGACTGACCGCCGTCTGCGGCGCCGCGGGGTGTGCGCAGACCTTCGAGTTCGAACTGCCGCTGCAGGGGCTGCCATGCGCCGACACGGAAGACGGCACGATTGCGGTGCAACTCGGTCCGCAGCGCCACGCGCGCCTGCGCCTGCCGTGCGGCGACGACCTGCGGCGCTGGCATGCGGCACAGCCGGCCACGCGCGCCGAGGCGGTGCGCGCGATGTGCGAGAGCCTGCTGCTCGAGGGCGAACTCGACGACGGCGACGAAACCGCGGTGGGCGCGGCGATCGCCGCGCGAGACCCGCTTGTCGATTTCACCGTGGCCTGTGCCTGCCCGGTCTGTGAAACGCCGGCCGAAGTCGCCATTGATCTCGAAGGCCTGGCCCTGCGACGTCTCGGCCGCGTCCAGCGCGAACTGCTGCGCGAAATCCATGTACTGGCGTCGAATTACGGCTGGCGCGAAGCCGAGGTGCTGGCCCTGCCGGCGGCGCGGCGCGCACAGTACCTCGCGCTGATCGAGGAGTGCGCATGAGCGACTATTTCGGCGCGCTGATGCGAGCGAGCGGCCTGGCCACCGCGGGTTCGAAGCGTCCGCACGACGCGCGCGAAGCACCACCGCCGGGACTGGAAGAAGCGACCGCCGGCACGCGCGCCATGGAGGCGACACATCCGGCAGCCGCCGCCGCAGCGACACCGGCAGTGGCGCCAGACACACAGAGCGGAGCGCGCTCCGCAACCGCCGCGCCGCCAACGACGACGGCGCAACCGCAACCGTCACCGCAGACATCACCGCAGGCATCGATTCAGCGCGTGCGCGCCGCAGCCGTCGCATCACCATCCCCGACGACTGCGCCGGCGCATGCCGCCGTGCCGGCCGCCGTACCGCCGCCGCTTGCGGCGAATGGTGTGCATCGCGACAGCCGTGCCGACGGGTCGAGCGTCCCGGTTTTCGCGGACACGGGTTCACCGTATGCCGCCATACCGGAGACGGATACTTCGGCCCCCACCAGCGTGAGCGCGGGTCCCTCGCGTGTCCATGCGGCCTTGCAGTGGATCGCCGCCGATCCGCATGGCATCGATCCTGGCCATGCCCCGGTGCAGCGCGCTGCGCATGCCGACAGCGCACAGCCGCCGACGCCGAACGGACCATCGCCGACCGATGCAGCGCCCACGCCGCCTTCGCCGCTCGCCGCGCGCGAGCGGGATGACGCGGCACCGGTGCGCAGCACGGCGATCGAAGCCTGGCTGCGCGAGCCCGCGATGCCGTCGCTCGCGTCGCGCCGCCCGCGCGAACACGACGCCGCCGGCGGCGAACTCGTCGAGGTGTCGATCGGCGCCATCCATGTCCGCGTCGATGCACCGGCCGCGCAGACCCGGCTTGCGCCGGCAGCGCCCGCCGCCGCTGCACCGCGCGCGCCAAACCGTCCCGCGTCGCGCGATGCCGTCGCGCGACGCCTGCTGCGCAGGATCTGACCATGGCCCTCGCAGACTCCAGCCGGGCCATAGGCGCCGTCACGCTGCTGCTGCAGGATCACCTGATCCGGCGCGGCTTCGATGTCGCGATCGGCAAGCCCGAGGAAGCGACCGCCAGCAACAGCACCGCCAAGCTCAATCTGTTCCTCTACGAGACCGCGTTCGACGCGAGCCTGCGCAACCAGCCGCTGCAGGAAGGCCGTCCGCCGCCGCTGTGGCTCGTGCTGAAATATCTGCTGACCGCGTTCGACGACGACGAGAACAGCGACACCGCCAGTGCGCACGAACTGCTGGGCCGCGGCATGGCGGCACTGCATGAGCTGAATTACCTGCGCCTGGATCCGCTCGTCGACGCCAGTGTGCGCAAGGCGCTGGAACACAATCCCGAACCGCTGAAGCTGACCTTCGACGAATCCACCGTCGATCTGCTCTCGAAGATCATGCAGGGCGCGGAAGAGCGCTACCGGCTCTCGGTCGCGTTCCAGATGCGCCCGATCATGATCGTGCCGGGCACGCTGCCGACGAGTTCACTGCTGGTCGGCGTCGACTACACGACGTCACCATCGAGCGTGATCGGTCGCGACGGTGTGCAGCTCACCGCGATTCCGTCGCTGGGCACGCGACTGGATTCCGCCGAGCCCACCGCGTTCGAGGCCGGTGCGGCGTTGCTGCTGGCCGGCGAGGACCTGCACGGCAGCACCCTGGAGGTGCTGCTCGGCGACGTGCCGCTGCAGATCGTCGAACGCCATCCCGCGCGGCTGCGGCTCGTCGCCGAAGGCAGTCCGGGCACGCCGATTGCGTCGGGTGCGACGCTGTCGGCCGGCGAGTTGCCATTGATTGCGCGGCGGCGGCTTAACGGCGGACGCTTGCGCTCGAGCAACCTGCTTGCGGTGCAGTTGCTGCCCCGCCTGGGCGCGGTGAACTGGGTCACGGACGATCTCGTGCTTGGCGGCCAACTGCTGGGCAAGGCCTCCGATGACGTGCTCGTGTTGCTGCAGCGGATCAGCGACGGCAGCACGGCCTGGCTATTCGATACGTTCACGCATACCGCCAACCAGCAGACCTTGACCATTGTCGGCGCTAAGACCATCGCGCCGGCCGGCAGCTACCGCGTCGTGCTCTATGTCAACGGCCAGCAGGCGCGCAACAGTCCCGCGGTAACCGTGCCATGAGCGCGAGCCTGCGCCCGCTCGCGCTCGAGCCCGCGGCGTTCACGCCCGGCCTGCACGGCCACGACGCGCTCGGCGGCTACTGGCTGTCACAGGCCACGCTGCGCCTACGCCGCGAGATCGGCTGGCTCTGGCGCGAGCGCAGCCTGCAGGGGGCGGACGGCGGCGCCGGCAGCGCCCTGCCGCCGACCGTCGACCGCGCGCTCGCGGCACTGGATCTACAACGCTACGAACGCGACAAACGGACTTTTTTCACCACCGACCCGACGGCGCGCCATCTGGGCGAGCGGATCGCGGCAAGCGCACCGGCCGTTGCCGCACCGGTGCGTGGCTCGTTCGCCTGGCTCGTGCACGATCTCGCTCTCGCACCGGTGGACTGCTTCGTGCTCGCGCTCGCGCTGCTGCCGGCCGCCGACGCGGCCGCCGGCGCGGTCATCGGCAGCTGCCTCAACGAAACCGCACGCACCGCACCGACCCTGGCCCTGGCCCAGCGCCTCTGGGACGATCCCGACGCGCTGCTGCGCTGCTTCGATCCGGGCCATGCCTTGCTGCGCCACGGCGTGCTGCTGGGCACGGCCGACTGGCACGCCCCGCTGGCGGTACCGCCGCTGGTCGCGCGCGAACTGCTGTTTGCCGGCAGCGAATTGCCGCAGGCGCTGCAGCGCGTGGCGCCCGCGGCAGCCTGCGACGGCGACGCGTCCGCGCTGGCCCGCGCCGCGGCAAGCCTGCAGGCCGATACGGCCACGCCGCACCGGCGCCGCATCCTGCCGCTGCTCGGCACGCGTGATGCGCCGCTCGCGGCGATCGCCGCGACCTGTGCCGCACACGTCGGTCTGGATCTCGTGCGGCCGGACACGGCGCTGTCGCGCGAACACTTGCCGGTGCTGATGACCGTGGCTTGGCTGCGCGGCTGCGCGCTGTATCTGTCCAGCGACAGCGTCTGTCCCGCCTCCGGGCACGATCACGGCGGCGCAGACCTGCCGCTGCCCGGGCTGCCGCTGGTCGTGTTCGTCGGGCTGCACGAACGCAGCCAGTTGGGCAGCCTCGGCGCGACACTGCCGCCGCTGTCGGTTGCAGCGCTCGACTATGCCCAGCGCCTGGCCTGCTGGCAGGAACTGGCGCCGGCGCAGGCACCGGAGTTGCGCGCCGAACTCGCGCGGCGCTTCCGCTACGAACGCCGCGCGATCGAGCGACTCGCCGCGCAGATCCGCCAGCTCGACTGCACCGATGCCGCCAGCGTGTTCGCGACCGTGCGCGCGGATCTCGACCTCGGCAGCCTGGCCCAGCTCGTACCGCCGCGCTTTCGCCTGGACGAACTGATGCTGCCCAGCGCACAAGCGGCCCAGATCAGTGAACTCGTCACCGCGATGCACAACCTCACGCGCGTGCACTACGACTGGGGCACGGCTCGCCCCTGGAACGAAGGCGGCCTCGCCGCGCTGTTCGCCGGACCGCCCGGCACCGGCAAGACCATGGCGGCCGAGGCACTCGCGGCCGAACTCGGGCTGCCGCTGTATCGCATCGACCTGTCCCAGGTCGTCAACAAATACATTGGCGAAACCGAGAAGAACCTGCGCCGCCTGTTCGACGCGGCCGATGCGGCCGACCTGATCCTGTTCTTCGACGAAGCCGACGCGATGTTCGGCAAGCGTACCGAGGTCAAGGACGCGCACGACCGCTACGCCAACCTCGAAATCAGCTATCTGCTCGAACGCATGGAACGCTTCAAGGGCATGGCCATCCTCGCCACGAACCGGCGCAAGGATCTCGACGAGGCGTTCCTGCGCCGCCTGCGCAGCGTGATCGAGTTCCCGCTACCGGGCGTGGCCGAGCGCGAGCGCATATGGCGCAGCGTGATTCCGCCGCAGGTCGACGCGAGCGCGCTAGATTTCGCGTTCCTCGCACAGCGTTTCGCGCTGGCCGGCGGGCATATCCGCGCCATCGTGTTCCAGGCCTGCCTGCAGAGCGCCCAGGCCGGAGCCGCGCGCCGCCTCGACATGCCCGCCGTGGTGCGCGCCGTGCAGCGCGAGTACGACAAGCTCGAACGCGCCCACAGCCTCGACCAGTTCGGACCATATGCCCCGCTCATCGCGGCGCAAAGGAGCAGCTCATGAGTACCGAACGGCCGCGCCAGCGCCTGCATATCGAACGTCTCGACCTCGACCTGCGCGGCATCGCGCCCGAGTCCGCACAGGCCATCGCGCAGGCGCTGGGCCCGGCCATCGCACAGCAGCTCGCGCAGGCGCCGCGCAGCGCGCAACCGGCGCAACACCTCGACGCCGGACGACTGTCGAGCGCGGCATCGCCCGACCCGGCCGCGCTGGCCGGCCGCATCGCGCGCCGCATCGTCGCGCGCAGCACCGGAGACCGCTGATGCCTTTGCTGCGCGGCGCGCTCATCGAATACGGCGCGGGCCTCATCGGGCCGATCCCGAATGTCGTGATCTTCCAGTTCAATCCGGAATCGCTCTCGCGCACGCTGCAGATTCCGGCGCGGCCGAGTTCGGCGACGCAGCGCGAGACCAGCCAGGCCGGCGAGAAGACGATCGAGAAGGTCTCGTTCAAGGCGCATTTCAGCGCCGCGAACATGCTCGACGAGGACAAGGTGCTGGCCAAGCTGTTCGGCATCGGCCCGCAGCTTGCCGCGCTGGAGAAGATGGTGGTGCCGGCGGGCAAGCTTGCCGGGCTTCTCGGCGCCGCCCTCGATGCGATCGGCGACATGCTCGGCGGCGACGGCGACGGCGACGACGCACCGGCGCAGCCGATCCCGCGCGAAAAGTATCCGAAGATACTTTTTATCTGGGGCCTCACGCGCATCCTGCCGGTGACCATCGACTCGATGAGCATCACCGAACTCGACTACGACTCCCTGCTCAACCCGCTGCGCGCCGAGGTCGACCTGTCGCTCAGCGTGATCGCCGCCGACGACTGTTCCGACGACACGCTGGCCAAGGGCGCGCTCGAATATTCGACCATCGCCAAGGAGGCCCAGGCGATGGCTAACCTTGCCAATACCGCGGAACAGATCGTCGAATTGATTCCTCTATGAAGCATCGAACAGCACCACACAGTCACCGCCGCGTTGACTCAAAAAAACCAACGGGCTGGCGGGTTCACTGGCGTCGGTTTGAGCCCTCCCCTTGAAGGGGAAGGAGCCAGTGCGCGGCCCCACGCTATTCGCTCGTTTTGTAAGGCGCTCCCAACGCTCTCAGGAGATTCCCGTGTTCCTGCCCAATTCGCGCTACGCCCACGTGGAAACCGTCGAGACCACACTCGCGACCGGCGAGTCCGTGCGCGCGCTGAAGCTGCGCCGGCTCACGCCGGTCGCGGGCACGCCGCGCCAGGTGCAGTCCGGTGAACGGCTTGATCTCTACGCACACGAACTCAACGGCGATGCGACGCGCTACTGGCATATCGCCGACGCCAACACGGCGCTGGACAGCCGCACGCTGACCGCCACGCCCGGCGACTCCCTGCTGATGCCGGAGCGTTGAGATGGGCGAGGCCCGCTTCCGCGTCTGGTTCGGCGAACGCGCGGCGAGCGAGGACGAACTGCGCCGCATCGAGGACATCGAAGTCGTCCAGGCCATGGACCAGCCCTGGGAGGCGCGCCTCAACGTCGTGCTCTGCGTCGACGCCAACGGCGCCTGGCTGCACTGGCCCGGTGACACAGCTGAGCCGTTCTCGCGCGTGCGCGTCGAGATCGATGTCGGCGACGGCGACTTCGTCGCGCTGATCGACGGCCCGCTCGTCGGCATCGATGCGTCACTGGATTCGCAGCCCGGCCGCAGCGGCGCGACGCTGCTCGTGCGTGACGACAGCGCGTTCCTCAACCGCGACGAGGAAACCGAGCCGCCGTGGGAATTCACCAGGGACAGCGCGATCGTCGAGGAACTTTTCGGCCGCTTCGCACAGATCGCGCAGACCGATATCGAACCCACCGAAGCGACCCCGGCGTATACGACGCGGCGCGGCACGGTCATGGATTTCCTCTACGAACTGGCGGCGCTCAATGACCGCCACGTCTACGTGCTGCCCGGCGCCGAGCCTGGCCAGAGCATCGGCTGCTTCCTGCCCGATCCGACCGAAGCGGGCGCACTGCCGGCGCTCGTGCTGCTGGGTTCCGCGCGCAACCTCGTCAACGCCAGCATCGTGCAGGACCCCGATGCGGGCGGCGAATATTTCGCGCAGACCCTGAGCATCGATGATCAGGGCGTAGCGAGCCTGCAAAACGGCGCAAGCGAACTGGGCCTGCTGCGCGACCTGCCGGCCGTGCCGCTGGATCTGCGCCCGCGCCGGCTGCTGCACCCGGCCGACAACACGCGCGCCGACGCGAGCGCGGCGCTCGAGGCGCAGGCGCGCCGCGACGGCTACGTCTATCGCCTGACCAGCCAGGTCGTGCCCGGCTGCTATGCGGCCGTGCTCACGCCCTACCAGAAGGTGCGTGTCGATGCGGGCGCCACACCTTACAGCGGCGATTACCTGATCGAACGCGTGACCCATCGCATCACGCCATCGCAGTACAGCCAGGAACTCGAGGCCAAGGCCGATTCGGTCAGCGCCGCGAGCAGCGAGGACGTGGCCGAAGCGCTCGGCGGTGGCCTGAGCCTGTCGTTTTCCGCCAGCGTGGGGATCTTCTGATGAGTGACGTGACGGACAAGGCCGTCGAACGCCTGGCGCAGCGTGCGGCCAGCACCTACTACGGCAAATACCGCGGCGTGGTCACCGACAACCAGGACGACGAAGGCCTGTGCCGCATCCGCGCGAAAGTGCCGGCACTGCTCGGCGAGCACCCGTGCGCCTGGGCCCTGCCCTGCGCGCCGTTCGCCGGCGACGGCCATGGGCAGGTCATGCTGCCGACGATCGGTGCCAATGTCTGGATCGAGTTCGAGGCCGGCCGCCTCGACGCGCCGATCTGGTCCGGCGGCTTCTGGTCCGGCGGCCAGCGGCCGACGCCGGACGCGCCGGAGACACGCATGATCGTGTCGGAGAAAAACCATCGCATCGTCTTCGACGACGACGCCGGCACCATCGAAGTGCTCCACGACGGCGGACCGAAGATCACGCTAAGCGCGAACGAGATCCTGCTGAGCTGCGGCCTGTGCACGATCTCGATCGGTCCGGAAGCGATCTCGATGAACGACGGCGTGATCAAGCTCGGCAAGGCCGGCGTCAGCCTGGCCATGGGCGCGATGGCGTTCGGGGTGCCGCCATGATCCCGCTGCTGACCACGGCGAGCACGGTGCAATGCCCGCACGGCGGCCAGGTGCTGCTGCTGACCACCAACACCGACGCGAAGGTCGACGGCGCGCCGGTGCTGCTGCTCAGCGATCAGCACGCGATCGTCGGCTGCACCTTCGCGCCGTCGGCACCCTCGCCCTGCGTGCTGGTCCGCTGGCAGACCGGTGGCACGCAGACCCAGGTCGGCGGCACGCCCGTGCTGCTGCAGAGCAGCGTCGGCATCTGCGAAAACGCGGCCAAGGTGCCGCAGGGTCCTGCGGTGATCGTGCAGGTTCAGCCCAACGGCAAGGGGCTCTGACATGGCATCGACGACATGACATCCACGTCCGGCCGGCATCTCGCATTCCCCTTCCACATCGGCAGCGACGGCCGCACCGGCACCCATGCGGACGACGCCGCGCATGTGCGCGACGAACTGCTGCAACTGCTGCTGACCGGACCGGGCGAGCGCCTGCTGCTGCCCGAGTTCGGCGGCGGCGTGCGCCGGCTCGTATTCGAACCGGCCTCCGAAACCCTGCGCGGCGTGGTCAAGGCGCGCATCACCAGCGGGCTGTCGCGCTGGCTCGGCCACCGTCTCACCGTGGAGTTCATCGATGTCACCTTCGATCCGTCCACGGCCGTGCTCGAAGTCACCGTGCGCTACCGCCCCGCCGGCAGCCCGGATTCGCGCGTGGTCAAGTTCCAGCGTCGCTCGCAATAGGCGCCGCGCATGAACGCCATCGTCACCCCCATCGTCAATCCTGATCTCGTCGACGACCGCGCCGATGCGCTGGCCGCGAACAACCTCAACGGCCTGCGCCTTGCGCTGGTCGAACTGGCCGCCGGCGCGTCGCCTACGCATGCCGACATTGAATTGCACTTTTTTACTTCGCATCATCTGGCCGCGATCCTGGCCGACATCGCCGGCGACCCGGTGCGCGCGCGCCAGGTGTTCCGGATCCGCGGCGGCACGCGCATCGCCGCGGGCAGCGCCGCCGGCCAGGTACAGGTCAGCGCCGTCAGCGCGATCGATGCGACGCGCCTGAAGCTGCGCGTCGCGCCGGTCGGCGACTACTCGACGTATACGCTGGAACTGATCTGGGATCCGACGAAGATCGACCCGTATTTCAGCGCGCTGGGCTTCAAGTTCCGTCCGGGCTGCTTCAGCAACGACTGCGCGCCGCCCGGGCCCGGCCGTCCGGCGCAGCCCGGCCCGGCGATCGACTATCTGGCCAAGGACTACGATTCATTCCGCCACACCCTGATGACAGCAATGGCCGCGCGCGTGCCCGGCTGGCGCAGCAGCAGCGAAGCGGATCTCGACCAGGTACTGATCGACCTGTTCGCGGCCGCCGCGGATGAACTCAGCGACTACCAGGACCGCGTCATGGGCGAGGCCTATCTCGCCACCACGCGCAAGCGCGTGTCGCTGGCGCGGCATGCGCGCCTCGTCGACTACCACATGCACGAAGGCAACCAGGCCAGTACCTGGCTCAGGCTCGACGTCACTGCGGGCCAGGCGCCATTTACGCTGGCCGATCAGGAAATCGTCGCTCACACCGGCAGCGATCCGAAGGCCGCGAGCGCGGTGCATTTTGCGAGCCGGCAGCAGCCGTTGCTGCCGGAGCAGCGCCAATACCTGGATCCGTTGCTCAATACGCTGCACCTGCATACCTGGCGCAACACGCAGCCGGCGCTCGCCGCCGGCAGCACGAGCGCCGACCTGGTGCCCGCCGCAGGACTCGCCAGCCAGGCGGCCGCCGACACACTGCGCAATCTCGTGCGCGACGGGCATTGGCGCGAGCTGCTGATCGTCGAGCGCCTCAACCCGCTGACCGGTCTCGTGCCCGGACGCAATCCGGCCAAGCGGCAGTTGCTGCGCCTGCGTGCCGGAGACGATGCCGATGACGGCGGCGCGACCAGCCTGTTCGATCCGGTCACGAACACCTGGCTCGTGCGCGTGCACTGGCAGGAATCCGACGCGCTGCGCTTCGACTACAGCTTCACCACGTTCTGCCCGGCGCTGGTCGAGAACGTCTCGATCTTCCACGGCAATCTCGTGCCGGTCTACGAAGGCCGGCCGCTGCGCGTGCACTTCCGCGAACCGGGCACGATCCTGCCGCCCGACGCGGGCATCGACCGCCACCGCCATTTCCAGCGCTGGAACCGCTACGGCGATGGACTCGACTGGATCTTCGCCGAACTGCCCGCGGAAGAAGGACCGCTCGCCTACCTGCCGCCACGCGCCGCACTCGCGGCGGAGGGCGAAGAACCCGCGCGCTCCACGCTGGTCGTCACGGTCGCGCACGGCGGGCCGGCCGAGCCCTGGGACGAACAGCCCAGCCTCGTGCACAGCGACGACTCGGCCGAGAACGGCGATCACTTACAGGTCGAGACCGACGAACGCCGCCGGACCCGCCTGCGTTTCGGCAACGGTCGCAACGGACGCCTGCTGCCGCTGGGTGCGGTGGTACATGCTCACTACCAGGTCGGCGGCGACGTCAGCGGCAATGTCGGCGCCGACCGCATCACGCGCCTGCTGCCGCTGACGGGTGCGCTGGCCGGCGCGCTGAGCGCGGCGACCAATCCGTTCGACGTGACCGACGGCCGCGACCCCGAATCGGCCGAACGCGTGCGCCGCCAGGCGCCGGTCGCGTTCCGCGCGCGCCAGTTGCGCGCAATCACGCTGGCCGACTATGTGCGCCGCGCCGAGGAAGTGCCCGGCGTGCAGCGTGCGGTCGCGCGCTACGCCTGGACCGGCAGCTGGCGCACGGTGCGCATCGCGATCGATCCGAGCGGGTTCGCGGCGACCGGCGATACACGGGCGCGGCAGCGCTGGGATGAACTGCGCCCGCGCGTCGCGGCACATCTTGAAGCCGTGCGCCTGATCGGCGAGGACCTGGAGCTGCGCGCGCCGCGCTACGTGCCGCTGGATATCCAGATCAGCGTCTGCATCGACGAGCGCTACTGGCTCGAAGACCTGCGCGACCTGATCGAACAGGAACTGTCGAATCGCTGGACCTCCGACGGACGCCGCGGCTTCTTCCACGCCGACGAATGGACCTTCGGCCAGGCGTTGCACCGCAGCGCGATCGAGGGTCGCCTGCACCGGATCCCCGGCGTGAAGCACGTCATCGCGATCGTGCTGCAGCGCTTCAATGCGCCGACGCCGGGCGCGGCCGGCAACGCCGTGCTCGAGATGGCCGCCGACGAAGTCGTGCTGCTGGCCAACGACGCCGATCACCTCGAACGCGGCCGCCTGCGCCTGAACCTGAGCGGCGGGCGCCGCTGACGGAGACCGACCATGACCTGCACGCCACTGATCTTCGATCCGTTCGACTTCCCGCGCCGCGCCGCGAACCGGCCGGCGCAGCCGCGCATCGGCTATCGCATCGGCCGTTACGCCGATTTCGTCGAGGCCATGCGGCGTTCCATCGACCTCGCGCCCGAGCTGGCGGCGTGGACCCACCGCGGTGCCGACGATCCCGGCATCGCCCTGCTCGAAGGCGCCGCCGTGCTCGGCGATATCCTGACCTTCTACCAGGAGCACTACGCCAACGAGGCTTTCCTGCGCACGGCCGCCTGGCGCGACAGCATCGCCGAGCTCGTGCGCCTCACCGGCTACCGCCTCGCGCCGGGACTCGGCGGCCACGCCACGTTCGCGGTGCAGGCGCGCGGCAGCCACGCGCTGGTGCTGCCGGCCGGGTTCGGCATCAAGGCCGAACTCGCCGGCCAGTCGCCGCCGGCGGACTTCCGTACCGATGCAGAACTCACCGCCTGGCCGCATCTGGGACGTTTCCATTTATATCGTCCGCGCAAATATGGATTAACGATCGCCGCCGGCACGACGCGCATCGAGATCACCGCCGCCGCGGGCGCAACCGACCTCGCCAGTCTCGATGCGATCGGCCTCAAGCCCGGCGAGCAGTTGCTGCTGCAACCGGCGCCGCCGGCGTGGACCACGGGCGCGCAGCCGGTCAGCGCCCAGGACGAGCCGCAGATCGTCAAGGTCAAGAGCATCACGCGCACCGTCGGCCGCTTCATCGTCGAACTCGACGCACCGCTCGTGCACAGCTGGGGCAGCGCGTCGGTCGCCTACCGCATCAACCGCAGCTTCCGCCATTTCGGCCACAACGCGCCGCCGCGCACCGTCGGCACGCTCAAGGACAACGCCGGCAAGATCACCGGCGCGATCGACACCGAAACCTTGTTCAGGCGCCACGTCAACGAGAACCACGACTGCGTCAACACGAGCCTGTCGATCGAACTGCCGGCCGAACTGCTCGCGCTCGACGCGGAAATCGCCGACCTGCGCGCCGGCCGCACTGTGGCCGTACAGACGCGCGTCATCGACGGCAGCACCACGGTCGCGCTCAGTCTCGTGCGCCGCATCGAGCGCGTCCGCAGTGCAAGCCTCGGCTTCGGCAACCTGACCGGCGCCAGCTCGCTCGTGCTGCTCGATCAGGCGCTGACCCGCCATTCGAGCAAGAAGAACCTGCTCAGCGACGCGCGCGACTACCGGATCCTCGAGATCACGAGTCCGGCGCTGACCATCAAGCCCGTATCCAAGCCCGCGGCCGGCGCCTACGCCAACGGCAGCAACGCGCTGTACTTCTACGGCACGGCGGCGCAGGCGCGGCCACTGGCCAGGCGTCGCCTGTTCCTTTCGCACGCCGACGGCCGCAGCGTCGCGCTGACCTGCACCAGCGATGCGTCCGACTTCGCCGACGACGACGGACAGGCGCGCGTCTGGGCTCTGTCGTTCGACCGCGCGCCGGCACCGTTCAAGCGCGCCGATTTCGACGAGGAAGCGCCGAGCGTCGAGGTCTACGGCAACCTCGTCGATGCGTCGCAGGGCAAGGCCGAACGCGAGGCCGTGCTCGGCAACGGCGATGCGCGGCAGAGCTGGCAGACCTTCGCGCTGCCCAAATCACCGCTGACCTATTTCGTCACGGCCGGCGGCATGCCGCCGCAGGCGCCGGAACTCGAGGTCTACGTCGACGGGCGCCGCTGGCAGCGCGTCGACAGCTTCTTCGGCTGTGGTCCGGCCGAACCGGTCTACATCGTGCGCGAGGACGCGCAGAACCGCAGCTTCATACAGTTCGGCGACAACGTGAACGGTTCGCGCCTGCCCTCGGGACTCAAGAACGTCAGCGCGCGCTGGCGCAGCGGCAACGGCGCGTTCGGGCCACTCAAGCCCGGCGCGACACCGAGTGCGGCCGAGCGTCCGGCCGGCTTCGACAAGGTCAGCCTCGCCGGCATCGTCACCGGCGGTGCCGCGCCGGAATCCGGCGACAAGGCGCGCGACGCCGCACCGGGCAAGGTGCAGAGCCTGGGCCGGCTCGTGAGCCTGGGCGACTTTGAAAGCGAAACCCTGAGCCTGCCCGGCGTCGTCGCCGCGAGCGCGGCCTGGGATCTGCACCAGGGCATCCCGGCGGTGATCCTGCGCGTGATGCTCACGGCCGGGCGCGAGGCCGAATTCGCCGCATTGCGCGGCACGCTGGCGCATCTGCAGCGCTGTCGCGGACCGGACCGGTTCCCGGTGATCGTGCAGCAGGCGATGCCTCGGTATACCTATCTCGATCTGCACTATGCGCGCGATCCGCAGCGGCGCGCCGAGGACGTCGACGCCGCGGTGCGCGCCCGCCTCGGCCTGGCCGGCGACAGCGCGAACGAACGCGGCGGCCTGTTCGGCCTGCACGCGCGCCGCCTCGGCGAGCGCGAGTACGCCAGCCGCATCGAAGGCAGCGTGCAGAACGTGGCCGGCGTGCTCTGGTGCAAGGTCGTTGCGCTGGGCCGCTTCAGCGCCAGCGCGATCGACCCCTCGACGCTGCCGCTGCCGGCGGCGCCGCGGCCGAACGCCGCGGTGCTGCCCTGCGCCGCGCACGAACTGCTGCAACTGGACGCCCGGCACCTGAGCCTGACCGCCGTCGCCGCCCCCACCGCCGGAGAATGCGCATGAGCGAGCCCGCCGTCCCGCTGTTCGCGCGCCTGCCTGAGGTCTACCGCACCTACGATGCGGAGCAGCAGCCGGCCGACCAGCTGCGCGCCTATCTCGCCGCGGTCGAGGCGGCGTTCGATCCGATCCACACCAACATCGGCCAGCTCTACGAAGACCTGTTCATCGAGACCTGCGACGACTGGGCCATTCCCTACATCGCCGACCTGCTCGGCACGACCCATCTGAACGGCGACGCGCGCCACCGGCGCGCTGATGTCGCCGACACCATCGCGCTGCGCCGGCGCAAGGGCACGCTCGGTGCGATCGAGCGCCTCGCGGTGAATCTCACGGGTTGGGCCTGCCGCGCGGTGGAGCTGTACCAAAACCTCGGCTGGACCCAGCACCTCAATCACCAGCGCGCCGATGCGGGCGGCACGCCGCCCTACGCCGACCCGGCGTTGACGCGCTTCCATGTGCCGCGCGGCGGCACGGCGCCGCTGCGCGACCCTGCCCTGCTCGCACTGCGCGGCACGCCGTTCGATCCGTTGATGTACACCGCCGACGTCAAGCCAGGCATCGACCGCCAGCGCCACGTCAACCTGCCCAACCTCGCGATCTTCCTCTGGCGCCTGGCCGCGTACCGGCTGCCGCGCGTGCGGCCGCTGGTCAAGGGCGTCAGCGACCTCGGTCCGCAGCTCGCCGGCCTCGCGCGCTTCGTCGTGCGCATCGACCTGCATCCGCTCGACCTGCCGGTGCGGCTGTTCAATACGAGCCGGCCCGGCTTTCTCGAACCGGGCACCTCGGGCGGCATCGTCTCGCCGCTGACGCAGGCCGACGCGGTGCCTGGCCCTCTGCTGCGCGCGCGCCTGGACAGCGGCGCGGTCGCCGGTCATCCGCAGGCTTATATAAACGTGGATTATTTCAACGCCGCCGCGTCGCCGCCGACGGGCCTGGATCTCGGTGACGTCGGTCTCCACCTGTTCCTGCCGCAGACCCTGCTGCCGCTGCTGGTCCCGCCGGCGCCGCAGACGCAATGGTCGTGGCGCTACCGCGGCGACAATCTCTGCGCCTGGGAAGACGGGCTGCGCCGCCCGGTCGGCAACGGCGAGGTCGTCGTCGATCCGCAGCTCGGCCGCCTCGTCATCGGTCTCGACAGCGCGGCCCAGGCCGCCGAACTCGCGAGCGCGAATGGCAGCGGCTTCGATGCAAAATTATTTGCGAGCTTCACCTATGCCGCCATCGGCCCGGTCGGCGCGCATCCGGTCAGCCGCCGCGTCCGCGCGGCCGGCGCGAGCGACCTGCGCGTCGTCGGCGACGTCGCCGGCGGCATCAGCTTGCAGGCCGCGCTCAACGGGCTGGCCGGCAACGGCGATCCGGTCGTCATCGAGATACACGACAGCCTGGTCCACCGCATCGATCTCGCCGCCCTGCCGGGCACCGCGGTCGACGGCGGTGTGTCGCTGCGCCTGGCGCGACCGCTGACGATCCGCGCCGCCAGCGGCCAGCGGCCCATCCTGCTGCTACGGCAACCGTTCAACCTGCGCCTGCGCGATGCCGCCGCGATTGACCCGCCCGGCGTGCGTCTCGAAGGCCTGTATCTGGCCGCCGACACCGCAGCCGGATTTCCGGCCGGCGCCGCGCTGATCCAGCGTGCCGCGGTTGCGCGGCTCGAACTGCTCGGCTGCACGCTCGCGCCGGGCGGCGAGCGCCTGCGCAACGGCGAGGACCGCGCCGCGCTGCGGCCCGCACTGCGTCTGGCCGACGGCTACGGTTTTGCCGCGCAGGCCGACATCGATGCATTCCAGCCCACACCCGACATCGTGCTGCAGCACTGCGTCTGCGGCAGTCTCGCGGTCGACCGGCGCTATCGCCTCGAGCTGCAGCATTGCATCGTCGACGCCGGCCGCGGTTTTGGCGATCCGGCCGGCACGCCGCTGGCGATCGGTGCCGCGACGAACCCGGCCACAGACTGGGGTGCACGCCTGGATTTCGACGGCCTGACCTGTTTCGGCGGCGTGCGTGTCGCCGCGACCGGCGGCCTCGGCGGCCTCTTCACCCAGCGCTTCGCCGTGCTCGACAACCAGCACGGCTGCATCAAGTGGAGCGCGTTCAGCGGCCGCAACGACCGCCTGCCGCCGAACCACTTCTGCGTCGACGCGCGTACGGCACGCATCGTCTTCGGCAGCGAATGCTTCAACGACCCGGCCTATGCCCGGCTGGCCGACGAAACCGACCGGCGCGTGCGCGAGCTGGGACCCGACGACGATGCGATGGGCGCGTCCGGCTTCCTGCGCGATGCGCATAAATGGATAACTCTACAGGTGCGCCTGCGCGAGTTCATGCCGGTCGGGGTGCGCCCGCTGGTCATCCCGGTGGCTTAGGAATTCCTATACAAGTCCTGGCGCCGACGCTCTTGTAGTCGACACCAGATCTCCACAACCCCGGCCGGACGCAAGCGTCCGGCCGCCCCCTTCACCCAAGGGGGCTACGAAAGCAGAAGCTCATTTTTACTTTATTCAGAGTTTCCCTAGGAGCCCCACCATGCAAGGCGATTTCTCCCAGCTGAAGTTCGATCCGGCACTGCACACGCGCGGCGTGGCGGAACCGGTACTGGGGCCGCTACGCAATGTCGCCGGCGTGCTGCAGCAGCAGGGCCGCGTCATCACTGATGCCGATCTGGCAGAAGGCGAGCTGCTCGACCTCGCCTGGCAGGACCAGGCCGGCCGCGACATCATCGGCGCCGGCGTCTGCGCCGTGCCGGCGGCCGAACCGGACGGCTTCGAGATCGTCTCGGCTGCGATCGACGGCACGCAGGTGATCGTGCAGGTCAGGCCCGGGCGCGCCTGGGTCGACGGGATCCTCGCGCGACTGCCCGGCGTGCAGCCTGACGCGGCGCTGCCGGTCGAGCGCGAGGCGGCGTATTTCGGCCCGCCCTGGAGCACGCCGCTGCCGACGACCGCGAGCATCGCCGATGGCACTCGGGACGCCGTCGTGCTCGAAGTCTCCGAGGAATCGCTGCACGCGTTCCAGTATCCGCAGGCGCTGCTCGAACCCGCGCTCGGCGGTGTCGACACGGCTGAACGCGCCTACGTCAACTGCCGCCTGCGCCTGCTGCGCCTGGGCGACGGCGAGGACTGCAGCACGGTCGCCACGAAACTGCGCGACGATCCGGCGGCCAAGGGCCACCTCAGCGTGACCCTGTCGCCACCGGTCTCGGTCGCCGGCGACTGCCCCGTCGTCGGCGGTGGCGGCTATACCGGCTTCGAGCATCATCTCTACCGCATCGAGATCGCCGAGCAGAACGCGGGCGCGCCGGCGCGTTTCACCTGGAGCCAGTGGAACGGCGGCCTGGTCGGGCGCGGCCGCTTCGACACGAGCACGAATCCGGACCGCGTCATCATCGACGCCGGCCGCGCCGCCATCGTGCATTCGGGACTGCTCGAGTTCTATCTCGAGGCGCTGCAGTACGACGCGCTGCGCGGTGGCTGGAAAGTCGTCTACGGCACCATGGCCACGCTCAACGCCGACCACGATCTCGAACTGGCCGCACCGGCCAGTTTCGGCACCCTGCCGTCGACCGCCGATCCGGTGTTCTTCCGGCTCTGGAACGGCATCGCCGACATTGCCGATTTCACCGATATCGTGAGCCCGGACGAACTGCGCGACGGTATCTGCCTGGCCTTCGACGCGCCGGCCGCGAACAACTACCGCGCCGGCGACTACTGGACCTTCACCGTACGCGCCGGCGACGTGTCCAACCCGCTGGTGCTCGTCGACGACGCGCCGCCGCTGGGCATCGTCTACCACCGTGTCGCGCTCGCCGAGATCAACTGGACCGCACGCGGCAACACGGAAATCTCCGGCAGCATCGAAGACTGCCGCAAGCGCTTCCGGCCGCTGACCAACCAGAAGATCTGCTGCACCTTCCTGGTCGGCGATGGCGTGACGAGCTTCGGCGATTTCAATTCGCTGGAGCAGGCCGCCGCGCACCTGCCCCTGGCCGGCGGTGAACTGTGCCTGCTGCCCGGCGTGCATCGCGCGAATCTCGTACTGCGCAACCGCAGCCGGGTGCGCATCCACGGTTGCCGCTGGCGCAGCCTGCTGCTGCCGCGCACCGAAACCCGCACGCAGCCGATCCTGCATATCGTCGACTGCAACGGCGTGGAGATCTGCGACCTCGACCTGGTCACCTTCGACGCGACCGCCGTGCTGATCGAGCGCGGCAGCGTGCGGACCGGCCGCTGCCGCGACATCAGCGTGCACGACTGCCGCATCATCGCGCGCCACAACGCGATCCGCGCGAACCAGGCCGAGGAGCTGGCCATTGCGGACAACCGCCTGCACCTGCTCGACACGGCGGCCGGACTCGCGACGATTTCCGTGCTCGCGTCCGACGCGCTGATCGAACGCAATACGCTGGTGCTGCTGCCCTTCATCGACGAAACGCCGGACGACCCGGACGAACCCAGCGACGATCCGACGCTGGATCCGGCCGACCCGTGCGCGCGGCCCGAGATCATCTACGGCTTCCCGCTGCTGGTGCTGCAGTACGTGATAGCAGTGTGGGCCGTGGCTCCCGCGGCGGTGCTGCCGAAGCAACCGTACCGCGCGCTCGGCGGCATCCATCTGCGCGCGGGCTGCGCACGCGTGCGTGTACTGGAAAACCGTCTCGTCGGTGGCGCCGGCAACGGCATCGTGCTCGGCGGCGACATCGATCCGGCGCCGCCCGTCGCCGTGGTCGACACGCCGCCCGCGCCCGCCGTCGTCGTGGCCGCATCGACGCAAAACGCCGCCGGCGTGGTCACCGAAGGCGAATTCATCGCCTTGCTGCAGGACGAGCGCGAGCAGCCGCTGTCGGGTATCGACATCTATCTCGAAGACGACGCCAGCACCGCGACCGATCGCAGCGACGCCAACGGCATGGCCAGCGTGAAGACGCGCGCCGGCCGCTACCGCGTCGCGGCGCCGGCCGGCTACCAGATCCTGCGCATCGTCGAAACGCAACAGGAAGAACGCCGCCTGCATGCGATCACGCTCGCGGCCGGCGCCATCGTCGTCAGCGGCTCGCGCTGGCTGCACGAGGTCACGATAGGCGCGAACGACATCGCCTGGATGGGTCTGTCCGGCATCGGCTTCGGCCTGCGCCGCGGCGTGCCGTTCACGCCGCAGGTGCCGCAGATTCCGCCGAACGATCCGCGCGGCGCGCTGCTCGCGCTGCTCGACGCGGAGCTGGCGAATCTCGCCCTGACGCCGCTGCTCAACGCCACGCATCCGGTGCGCGATCTCGTCATCAGCGACAACCGCCTGCACGACAACCTGCGCAACGTGTTCGACCGGGACCTGCTCGACCAGGCCCAGCGCATCGGCCGTGGCGGCATCTCGCTGGCGCTGGCCGAATCGGCCGTGATCCGCGGCAACCAGATCTATGCCAACGGCGTATCCGCACTGGATCCGGTCTGCGGCATCTACGTGGGCTGGGGCAACGATCTGGAGATCGTCGACAACAGCATCACCGACAACGGCGTCGTCGAGGCAGGCTACGAGCGCGACCGCAAATCCGGCCTGCGCGGCGGTATCCATGTCGCCTTCGCGGCGGCGCAGTCGGCCACCCTGTCCGGCAGCAGCGGCCGCAAGCCGGCGCTGCGCGTGCACGACAACCGCGTCGACCAGCCGGCGGGCCGCGCGCTGACCGCCTACGCGTTCGGCCCGGTATCCGTCGCCAACAACCATTTCAACAGCGAATACTCGGGCCTGGCGGGCATCGCCGACGCGTTCGTCGGCGGCGTGCTGCTGTTCAATTTCGGCGGCATGCACCGGCTGCTGCTGCGCCTGTCCGGCGATCTCTTCGCCGCGCCCGCAGCGGGCCAGCTCGTGGGCGGCGACATCAGCGTCAGCACCGGCAAGGCACATTTTCGCGCGCTCGCCGAAGCCGGCCTGCCCGGTGGGGAAACCCTGTTCAACGACAACTACATCCGCGTCGGCGTCAACAATCGCGGCATCGTCGCGCAGGCCATCGCCTCGCTCGACGATCTCGGCTATGCCTCCAACACCAGCGCGGTCTATCGCGGCGACCGCTTCTTCGGCAATGCGCTGCTGCTCGGCGACAGCGTGCGCGCGACCGCCTCGCGCCTGCGCGAAGACGCGATGCGCGCGCTGTCGCTGCTGAGCTGGGGCATCCGCATGAACATGACCGTGCTGAACCAGGGCGACCACTGCATCGTCGCCTTGCCGCAGGCCGGCAGCACCGTGCTGCCGACGGTCGACAAGCCCAACCAGGTGCTCGACTACGAGATTTGCAACCGCCTCAGCGAGCCCGCGGCGATCTGGGAGTTCCTCGTCTGGGTGCTCTCGGCGCAGGCCGACCTGCTCGGCGGCGAGCTGAGCGCCGACGCGTTCACGACCATCGAACGCGCGCAGATGCCGGCGCAGTACGCCGGCTATGCGCTGCAGAAAATCCAGTACAACAAGACCGCGCTGATGCGACGCCACCAGCAGGAAGCGACCACGCTGGCCGCGCAGTACGGCACGGACTATCCGGCCGCCGTGGCGATGAAAAAAGAGGCCGATGCCGATGCGGTCAACGTGCACCTGGTCGCGCAGGCGGCGGAAACCTTCGGCGTCGTGACGCCGCAGGCCAGCGACGGTGGATCGACGCTGAGCGGCCGCGTCGGCAACGATCGCGGCCAGGGCCTGTCACGCCTGCGCGTTGAACTGACGCGACGCAACGGCGACCTGCTCGAGGCAGTCGCGCTGACCGACGCCAGCGGCTATTTCAGCGCGAGCTTCGACGCGCAGGAAACCCAGCGCCTCGCGCACGAAGGCGAGCTGTTCCTGCGCGTCTCCAGCGTGCGCGGCAGCGAAGTGCTGCGCGATACGCGGGCGCTGCGCTTCCTCGCCGGCGCGCAGCTACGAGCCGCGCTCGTCGTGCCGCTGCGCCTCGTGCCGCGTGCGATCGTCGTGGGTCCGCCAACCGGCAGCACCGGCGCCACCGGCAGCACGGGCAGTACCGGCAGCACCGGCGCCACCGGCAGTACCGGCAGTACCGGCAGCACCGGCAGCACCGGCGGTACCGGAAGCACCGGAAGCACGGGTGGTACCGGCGGCGTAGCGCCACCCCGCCCGCGCACGCCGCTGGAGCGGCTCGACATGGACACCGCCGTACGTGCGCGCCTGCGCGCTGGCGGTATCAACGACGTCGAGGCGATCATCGAGGCCAAGCCGGCCGCGCTGCTGCGCATCATCGACGACGAGGCGACGGTCAAGGACCTGCAAACGCGCGCGCGCCGCCTGCTGGGTGGCGGGGCCACGGGCGCGACCGGTCCCACCGGAGCGGCACCGCCGTTTGCGCCGGAATCAGCAGCGGTCGCGACGAAAGTCACGCCGGCTGCCGAAGTGCGCGGCGGCAAGTCCGCAGCGGGCGTCCCACCGCCTGCGCCGGCCAAAAAGGACGCCTCCGCGCCCACGTCCGTCAAACCCGGCGGCGCACCGCAGAACACGCGATCCAGGAAGGCGCCGGATCCGCGCAAGCCGAAGAAAGGACGCTGATACCGCATGAGCGCCACGCGCGCGATCGCTGCCCCTGCCCCGGCGCGCCGCAAGGCCGCGCCGGTCAGCGTGGCCGCGGCGCCTGCCGGCATGGCGGAGACCGCGGCGCCGTTGCAGGCGCCACCGATGCTGCAGCGACGCTGCGCCTGCGGTGGCTCCTGCCCCCGCTGCAGCAACGACGAACCACTGCTGCAGCCACGACTGCGCGTAGGCGCCGTGGACGACGTCTACGAACGCGAAGCCGACCGCATCGCCGGACGCCTCGTCGAACAGGCGCCGCCGCCTGGCACCAGCGGCGGCGCCGATGCGCCTGGCAGCGGCACCGATGCTCTTGCGCCACCCGGCGCGGCTGCCGATGCGCTGCAACCCGAACGGCTCAGCGCCGGCGGCGAGCCGCTGGCGCCGGCGCTGCGCGGCTATTTCGAACCGCGCCTGGGGCGCGACCTGTCCGACGTGCGCATCCACAGCGGCGCCGAATCCGCCGCGTACAACCGCCACGTCAACGCCTACGCGTTCACCTACGGCAACCATGTCTGGCTCGGTGCCGGGCAGCGCCCCGCGGTGGACTTCGTGCTTGCGCACGAACTGGCCCATGTCGTGCAGCAGGGCGGCGCGCGACCGCTGCCGGCCGCGATGCAAGGCCAAGCCGACGGCGGCGGAGCGAAGCCCGACGCACATCCGGCGACCGGCCTGCGCAGCGACCGCACTACCCTGCGCCGGCTCGCGCTGGAAACCTACTGGATCCCGCTGGGCGCGAAAGGAAAGCTCACCGGCACCGACCTGCACAAGCAACTGCTCGCCAACGCGACCGGCGCCAACCTCGATACCGAGGCGCCGGCGCCGAACGCGAACCTCGGCGACCACGGCCTGGACCTGCGCGGCAGCATTGATTTGTATACCGGCGCCAAAGGTTCCAGTTTCCACCATATGGCCGGGCTCTACTTCGCGGGACCGGTCGGCGCGAAGAACGCCGACGTGCAGGCGACCACGCCGAAGAAGCATCCGCGCGTGCGCGCCACCGCGGTCGGCGCGACCTATGCGCCGTCGGTCAGCAGGGACGGCAAGGTCGAGAACATCGCCGACGGGCCGCAGGAGATCCAGCTCGGCGAACTCAAGCCGGCCAGCGCACCGATGCTCGCGCGCGCGCCGGGCCAGTTGCAGAACTACATCGAAGGCTTCAAGGACGCCGCGCGCCTGACCAACACCCTGGGCGCCGCGCGCAAACCCGCGGTCGAATGGAAGCTCAAGGAGCCGACGCTGCTGCCGGACAGCGCCGTGAAGTTCGTCGACAACGGCCGGGACATGAAATTCGATCCGGCCAGTCCGCGCAACGACACATCGCTGGTCCTCGGCAAGATCGAGGAATCCAACGACGTCGGCGCCAAGTACACGGTCAAGGTCATCTACGACCCGGCCAGGCACGGCCACGCGCCGATCATGGGCGGCTTGTACGCGCAGTCGTTCAAGCCCAACACCGGCCTGTGGATGTACTTCGCGCGCCCGCAGAACCTCGACGCCATACTGAAAACCTCGCGCGCATCGCGCAACACGAAGGGCGAGATGCAACTCGCCAACCAGGTGCAGGATCAGGTGCTCGATCCGCTGTTCGAAGCGCCCAAGCAAGTCGCGCCGCTGCGCCGGCCGGCGGCCGCCGGTACACCGACACACGCGCAGCAGGCCGCGACGCCGCCGACGCAGGAATCCGCGACGCTACGGCGCAAGGGCAAGAAGCCGCCGCCCAAACTCGAGGACAAGTTCGTCTTCAAGACCTGGCAATCCCACGTCACCGCGCTGCGCACCGAAGTCACCGGCTCCAAGGACGCGACGCGGCAGAAGGAAATGGCTTCGCTGGAGCTGCTGCAGCACGCCTACGCCGCCGACGACAGCCTCGCCGCGGCCGGCACCAGGCGCGTGCTGCCGGACAAGAGCAGCGACAAGGTCAACATCGTTTCCCACAGCGGCAAGACCAAGGGTGCGAAGGACCGTTCGCACAGCAAGGATCTCGGCGACGTGTCCGGCTGGCTTCGCGCCTGGACCGGGCGGCCAGTGGAACAGGTGCTCGGGCGTTTCCGCGAGCGCTTCGGCGGCGCCTTCGTCTGGGTCGCCGACAAGGTCGCGACGCTGCGCGAGAAAGTACGCAAGACCCTGGCCGACAAGTTCAAGTCCGGCAGCAAGGGGGGCGGCGGCGGCAAGGCGCGCATGATCCTCAAGGCGCTCGGCAAGGCGCTGCTGCAGATGGGCAAGGTGCTGCTGCACCGCACGGTCGGCCTGATCGTCACCGCGCTCGAGAACGGCATCCGCAAGAAGCTCGACAAGCTGTTCGACATCGAGCCGGAAAAACTGCTCGAGGACACCTTCGGCAAGGATTTCGACGCGCTCGCCGCTCCGCTGCAGAAGATCAAGACCGATGCGGAAGCGAAGCTCGACGCGGCGGTCGCCGAATACAGCGCCAAACTCGACTGGATCGCGGACATCAAGGACCTCAGCAGCACCATTGGCCCGATCGTCGAAGTCGCCTCGATCGCGGCGCAGTGCGCCTCGCCGCCGGGCTGGGGCTGCCTCAAGCTGCTCGCGCGCAAGCTCACCGACTGCGCCATCGACGCGGCGCTGAACATCTGCTGGGTGCAGAAGCGGATTGCCGGCGCGGTCGAGGAAATCAACGCGGTCGCCAACATTCCCACCGACGTCGCCGAGCTTGCGCTCAAGCAACTCAAGAAACTGGCGCCCAAGGAACTCGAAGACGTATTCGACGAACCCGTGCCGCGTGCCACCTCGGCAGGCAACGACGAGATCGAATGCGAGGACTCGCCGCCGGATTCGGGCTGCCCCAGCCTCGGTGGCAGCGGCGGCAGCGGCAGCGGTGGGGATACGCCGGCCGAACCCACCGACCCGGTTTACGACGACCTGCTCGACCTGCGCAAGGAACATACGCCCGAGCAGATCGCCGGCGCGGCGGAGATGGCCGAAGCCGCCGGCATGCCGCAGGACGCGCCACTGACACCCGAGCAGGTGCGCAAGATGAAGGAACTGCTCGGCCCTTCGAAAGGCATGGGCGCACAGGACTTCAGCGACATGGCCAACGGCCAGGCCGGACAGGACGTCAAGGACAAGCTCCAGCCGCTGCAGGACTATCTCGACAAGCAGGCCAGCGACGCGATCAAGGACCAGCTGCTCAAGGATCTCAAGGACGGCAAGTTCGACGCCAAACACAAGGACATGGCCCAGGCCGGCCGACACTGGCGCATACTGAAACCTTACAAAAAGGGAACTTTCAAGAATTATCCGGTGCTGGTGTGGACGCCGACGCAGTCCGGCGCCGGCGTCACCGACGGATCCATGGGCGAGTGCTTCGAGGACGGCAAGATCCCGGTCGATTTCACGCGGGCCGACATCGTCGACAAGGACGGCAAGCCGATGCCGATCGACACGCCGATCCATATTCCCGACGGACAGCTCGACAGCAAGGCCTGCCCCGGAGACGGCAAGGGCAAGACCGACGCCGGCGACAGCGATGCCTCGGGCAGCGGCCATGTTCCGCCCGAACCCGAACCCGACGCCAGCGACAGCACGCAGCAGCACGGCGGTACCGAGCCGGAACCGACACCGCAACCGACACCGCCCGACGTCGCGCCGGAAGCCGGCGACTCGCCGGCTCCTGGCGGCGACAAGAAGCCGGGCGGCGGCGCGAAACCCGGCGGCGGTCAGGGCAGCACGGGCGGCAGCGGCGGCAGCAACGGCGGCGGTCGAGGCAAGCCGGGGCAGCGCCAGAACAGCGACACCTGGGTGATCTATGGTGCCTACGCCCAGGGCGCGTTCACGCGCCGCAGTGTGCGTGCCTGGCTGCTGTCGACGCACCAGCATGCCAGCGGCCGCGTGGACGGGCGCTTCATCGAGTGCTTCGGCGATTTCGCGAAGATCGAAATCACCGGTGCGAGCCTGACCGACATGGGCAGCAATCCGGTCACCGTGCCGACGCCGCAGACCGTCGCCAACGTCCGGCTGGCCGACGGCGGTTGCCCGCCACAGGCGAAAAAGCCCAGGCCGAAGCCGCAAGCGGGCGGCGGCACGAGCAAGGTCTGCCTCGACGGCACGAGTTGCGGCAGCAGCTATCCGATCATCTTCGAGGAATTCTCGTCCAGCGACCTCAAGGCCGGCTGGCTCGTCTTCCCCGATCCGTCTGTCGACCCGAACAGCACCTACTCGCTGCTGCATTCGACCGCCAACCCGAACGGGCAGCTCGAGGTCGCGGCCAACGCCGACGGCGGCTACGACGTGTTCCGCCGGCAAGCCGGCGGCCGCGTACTCGTCGGCAAGGCGAAGAAGACGCCTAACCACTACGAACTGCTGTCGGGCGACCTGTTCGACCAGCTGCAGAAGGCCCTGGAAAACTACGTTGCCGCCACGCGCAACGGCGGCAATCCCGATCGCAGCACGCGGCTGCGCTTTCGTTAGGGCTCAAGACGATGCGCGAAACTTCGCCCCTGCCAGAAACGCGCCGCCCTGCAACGGCGAATGCGCAGCCATTGCATCTCACCAACGACGACGCGCAGGAACGCGAAGCGGACCGCAACGCGCGAGACCTCGTCAGGGGCAGCGCGTTTCGGTCGAGCGTGCAGGGGCGCTGCAGTTGCGGGGGTACCTGCCCCGCCTGCACCGGTCGCGTGCAGCGCAAGGCTGTCGGCAGCACGCACGCTGGTCGCGGCGCCCTGCCGCAGGCCGTCGGCGAAGGTCTGGATTCACCGGCGCAACCGCTCGATATGGCAACACGCGCTTTCTTCGAACCACGCCTGCAGCACGACCTGAGCGACGTACGCGTGCATGCCGGTGCCCGCGCGGCCGCCTCGGCCGCCGCGGTGCGCGCGCAGGCCTATACCGTCGGCCGCGATCTCGTCTTCGGCGAAGGCCGCTACGACCCGCACAGCGGCAGCGGACGCGAGCTGCTCGCGCACGAGCTCACGCACGTCGTGCAGCAGTCCGCGGCAGGCCCACCGCGACTGCAGCGCCGCGTCGTCGACAGCGACTACATGCTGCCGTGCCGTGCCGCACCCGGACGCGATGCCGCCACGCTGCGCGCGCGCGAACAGCAGGGCGCGGCCTGGGCCACGGCCGCCGCGACCGCGTTACGCGCAACCCCCATCAGCGAAACCGCACGCAAACTGCTGTGGCGACGCATCCGCCGCGACGCGAACGATCCGCGCGTACGCTGCCGCATGATCCCGACCCTGGCCGATCGCTTCGAGCGCATCGCCAAGGCCCTGCGCGACGACATCATCCGCTACGACTGCAGCATCACCGGCGAACCGACGTTCCTCTGCAACGGTTCCATCGCCGTGGCCTGGCCGATATTGTCGAGCACCATCAACCTGTGCTCACCGTACTGGTCGACCTCGCCGCAGGAACAGGCGCTGACGCTGATGCACGAATGCATGCATCTGTACTTCGGCACACGCGGCATCGCCGACGGCAGCGCCGGCGGCTTCGACACAGCCGAATGCTATCCGGCGTTCGCGCTCGAACTGGCCGGCCTGACCCTCGGTCCGACCGAGAATGCCAACTGCCCGCCGAATCCGGACCCGTTGCCAGCGCGCGATGCCAAGCGTCTCGCCGCACCGTGCCCCAGCAATGTGTTTCCGACCTTGAGCATCGGCGGCGGCTACGCCAACGGACTGCCCGGCGTCGGCCCGGCCGCGACCTGGGGACTGGGCCTGGAGCTGGGCCTGCCGCTGACCCGCATGCACGAATGGGAACTCACGCTCGGCGCGCGTTTCCAGCAATTCCTGCCGGTGGATGCGGACAAGCAGAAGGCCTACCTGCTCGGCGTGCGCACCGGCATCAACTACCGTTTCCGACCGTGGCGCTTCGGCTTCCAGGCCGGCGGCCACCTCGAGGCCGGCAGCATCGGCCTGCCCGGCAACGAACGCGGCGGCGGCAACCAGCAGGCCTATGGCCTCGCCGGCGGCAGCACCGGCCTGACGGTTCCGCTACCGGACCATCAGGCCTTGCAGCTGATGCTCGAGGCCGGCCGCGGCTTCGATGTCGGCAGGGCCGGCGACAAGCACCTCGACTGGTTCCAGACCGGACTCAGCATCGGTATACAGTTCCAATGAAGCACGCTTCGATCAGGCAGATGCCGACCAGGCCTGCGCGTAGCGGACAGCGCGACCTTCGCGCATCGGCGCTACAGTGGCTCGGCCGGCCGCCGGGAGAACGATCATGATGCCGCGACAGCTCACCCCACTCGCCTCTTCCGCCACGCCCGCGCCACCGCAAGCAGCCCCAGCGCCCACGGCCAGCCACGAACCGTTGCGCCTGCAGCGCAAGGCCGGCTCCTGCTCCTGTGGCGGCAGCTGTCCGCGCTGCACCGGCAATCTCGACAGCGAGGAAGGCCGCGTCCAGCGCCAGCTGCGCATCGGCGCTTCCGACGATGCGCTCGAACGCGAGGCGGACCGCGTAGCCGCGGCGGTGACCGCAGCGTCCGGCAGCGACCGCGTCTCGCCAGCCGCACAAACGATCCAGCGCCTGCCCGCGGGCGGCGCCGATGCGGCCGGCAGCGCCGCACCCGCCAGCGTGCAGCAGACCCTGGGCCGCAGCGGCAGCGCGCTCGACAGCGGCGTGCGTGAACAGATGGAACAACGCTTCGGCCAGGACTTCGGCAACGTGCGTGTGCACGCCGACGCGCAAGCGGCGCGATCGGCCGAAGCGATCGACGCGCAGGCCTATACCGCCGGCGCGAACATCGTGTTCGCCGCCGGCCAGTACGCGCCGCAGTCGTCCGCCGGCCAGCACCTGATCGCGCACGAACTCACTCATGTGGTACAGCAGGCCGGCGGTGCCGCGCAGCGGGTCTCGCGCTATCGCCGCAAGAAAGGCAGCATCCACCACGAAGGTGCCGATGAGTTGCTGACCGATTCCAAGACCCAGCCGTGGGTGGAGAGCTTCGAGATCGATTTCACCGGACACGCCGTCGATACCGGCAACAAGGCCGCCGCAATCGCCAACGGCGAACCCGAACCACTGATGCCCACCGGCACGCTGACCGCCAAATACAGTTCCAAGTCCAGCAATCAGCCGGGGAACGTAGTGCTGAACATCGTCGGCGGCTCCACTGCCCTGGGCCTGGGGCTGACCGACAAGATCAGCAAACCGGTCGAGGTGCAGCGGCTGGAAGGTGCCGGCTATACCGACTCGGCCTCGATCAAGGCGGGCAGCCTTCCGGTCGCCGACGCCGTCAGCGCGACCGGTGCCGGTCGCAAGTATGCCAAGAACAAGAGCGGCACCATGAACTATGCGATCTTCTTCACCGACACCCAGGCCATCCACGATGGCTTCCTGAACACGGGTTCGCATGCTTGCGTACATGTAGGCAACAGCGCGGACATACGCACACTCAGCCACCACACCCGCATCGGCATTACGACGGTGAAAGTCACCTATGCCAAGACTGTGCTGGACAAACTGTGCTGCCACCGCAAGCTGACCGGGAATACGAGGTGGTACGTAAACCCGTGTGGTGGCATCAAGTGTCCCTGAACAGTGCGCGCCGGTAGCCACGAGACCGCAACACGTCGGCAACGTCCGGCGCCCGCATACATTTCTCGCGCAGCCCGGCGTCGACGCCAAGCGAAGAAATTCCGCGGCTCCATCGAATAGCATAGGCACGCGCTGAAACGCCGCGGCCCGCGGCAAGGGACCTTCGCGTGCAACGACCCTCGCAACGCCCGATGCCTGCCGTGCCCCGCGCGGACGTGCGCCTTACCCACTCGACGCGGCGAGCCTTCTCCACCGCGATCCTGCTCACTGCGCTGCTGGCGCCAGCCATCGCATCGGCCCAGCAGTGCAGCTTCGCCGCCGCCGTGCCGGCCAACTGGCAACGCCTGGATACCGCGGTGGCCACACTGCGCCTGCCGCGCGATGCCTACACGAAACGCAGCGCCGCCGACGACGGTGGCAGCGACCGCTATGTCGGCGACGGCCTTGATGTCCTCGTCGACTACGGCCCGACCGACTCGCCGCGTGAGCCCGAGCAAGGCATGGTCAGCCGCCTGCTCGGCGGCGCTCCGGCCTACATCGTCAGCGAAGCGCATGCCGACGGCGCGGGCCGCATCGCCATCACCTGGGCCGAACTCGGCGGCCCGCGCATCGAAGCCAGCGTGACCATCAACTACGCGGATGCATCGCGCCGCAGCGACGCCTGCCGCATCGCCTCCAGCCTGCGCCTGCGTGGCGATGCCGCCAGCCTCACCCTGCTGCACACCGGCCGCAGCAACCGCCAGCGCTACGCCCTGCTGCGCGACGCCCACGGCGAACAGCGCCGCGTCGTCGTCGGCGACTACATCGCGCTGCACTGGGGCAAGGTCACCCGCATCGACGATGCGGCAGTGGAAATCACCGAGCGAATCGCCGACGGCCGCGGCGGCTGGAGCGAGCGGCGGCGCACCGTCACGGCGCGTGCGAGCAAGCCGGACAAGGCCCGCTGACGCCGCGGCGAACTGAGAACTGTAAGCCCTCCCCTCAAGGGGGTGAAAGGCAGCCGCTCAGAACCGCAAGGTTCTGGCTGTCTTGAACGCCCAACGGGCCGGAGGGCTCGTTGCTCTCGGCTTGACGCAGCGCCATGGCATTCTGTCAGACGCTCTCAGGCGTCCAATCTCAGCGGCGCGGCGCCGTCGCAGCGCTGCGCCCGCGGGCCATTTTCGCGGTAGCCGGGCTCGCCGCCACGCGGCCGGACAGCAGCAACTCGACCGCGATCGCCGCATCGTTGGCGTCGACGCGGCGGTCGCTGATCGCATCGGCGTAGATGAAGGATTCGCACAGGCGCACGACGAGGTAGGCCAGCGTACCGACCTCGATCGGCAGGGACAGCGCGCCGCTGCGCGCCTCGGCCTCGAGCAGCGTGCGCACGCGCTCGATCGCGCGCGCCTGCACCGGGCCTTGTTTGGACGTCAGCAGGCGCAGCGCGTGCTCGGCGTCGTCGCGCAGGAAACGGCGCAGCGGGACCGAGCGCACGATGGAGCGCACGGCCTTGGCGCAGACGGCCGCGACACGCGCCGGGCCGGGCGCCTGCTCGGCGTGCGCCGTCGCCGCGCGGCGCATGGCCGTGTCGCATTCGGCCCAGAGGATTTCGCCGAGCAGTGCATCGCGGCTGCCGACCCAGCGGAACGCGGTCGCGCGACCTATGCCCAGTTCCGCCGCGAGCGCGCCGACGTCGACACGCTCGCCCTGCTGCCAGCGCCGGCTGGCGCGCTCGAACAGGTCCAGCGGCGTGGCGCGCACGGGCGCGCCGTCGCGCAGGGCACGGGTCAGTCGGGTGGATGCGGGCGGGCGCGATCGGGGCATGGCCGGATCATAGTCATTCGGCCCTGTTGACGCCAAATGAGTCATTGCAGTATCAATGACTCACTCAACCTTCCGGATCCGCGCCATGGACTCCCGCCAGCTCATCGACCGCCGCCATCTCGATTTCCTGCTGCACGACGTACTCGCGGTCGATGACCTGTGCCGCTATCCGCGCTTCGCCGAACACAGCCGTGAGACCTTCGGCGCGGCCATCAGCCTGGCCCAGCAGATCGCGCTGGAGAAATTCCTGCCGCACAACCGCAAGGCCGACCTCAACGAGCCGCACCTGGTCGACGGCAAGGTCGAGCTGATCCCCGAGATCGGCGATGCCGTCGCGGCGTTCTGCGAGGCCGGCTTCCCGGCGGTGCTCGCCGACTACGAACGCGGCGGCATGCAGCTGCCGTTCGCCGTCGGCGCGGCCTGCGACGGCCTGTTCTGCAGCGCCAACGCCGGCACCATCGCCTACCCCACGCTCGCGCGCGCCGCGGCCAACCTGCTCGAGGTCTACGCCACGCCGGAGCAGAAACAGCTGTACATGCAGCCGATTCTCGAAGGCCGCTATTTCGGCACCATGTGCCTGTCCGAACCGCAGGCCGGCTCGTCGCTGGCCGATCTCAAGACCAGCGCGGCGGCGCAGGCCGACGGCAGCTACCGCATCAGCGGCGCGAAGATGTGGATTTCCGCCGGCGACCACGAACTCGGCGAGAACATCGTGCACCTCGTGCTCGCGCGCATCGAGGGCGCGCCTGCCGGCGTGCGCGGCATCAGCCTGTTCATCGTGCCGCGCTGGCGCGTCAACGCCGACGGCAGCCGCGGCGAACGCAACGACGTGCGCCTGGCCGGCCTCAACCACAAGATGGGCCAGCGCGCGAGCGTCAACACCTTCCTCAAGTTCGGCGAGAGCGGCGACTGCGTCGGCTATCTGGTCGGCACCGCGCACCAGGGCCTCGCGCAGATGTTCCACATGATGAACGAGGAACGCATCGGCGTGGGCCTGAGCGCGATCCAGCAGGCCGCGGCAAGCTACCAGTACGCGCTGGCCTATGCGCGCGAACGCCGCCAGGGCCGCCATCCGGACCAGAAGGATCCGGCAACCCCCGCCGTGCCGCTGATCGAACACGCCGACGTGCGGCGCATGCTGCTGCAGCAGAAATGCTATGTCGAAGGCGGCCAGATGCTCGCGTTCGATGCGGCCATGCTGGTCGACCGCCAGCACGATCCCGACGCGACCGTACGCGAACAGAGCCATCTGCTGCTGGAACTGCTCACGCCCATCGTCAAAGCCTGGAACTCCGACTACGCGCTGCGCGCGAACGACCTCGCGATCCAGGTGCTCGGCGGCTACGGCTACACGCGCGACTATCCGGTCGAACAGTGCTACCGCGACAACCGCATCAACCCGATCCACGAAGGCACCAACGGCATCCAGGCACTCGACCTGCTCGGGCGCAAGGCGCTCATGAAGGACGGCGCGGCGCTGCGGATCCTGCTCGGACGCATCGCCGCGACCTGCAACGAGGCCGCCGCGCAGGAATCACTCGCGCCGCTCGCGGCGCAACTGGGCAAGATAGCCCTGCTCGTACGCGACACGACCATGGCCGCCGGCCAGCGCATGGCCGCCGGCAACGTGCGCGAAGTGCTCGCCAACGCGGGGCACTATCTGCATCTGCTCGGCCATACCGTGGTGGCGTGGGGCTGGCTGCGCATGGCACTCGCCGCGCAGCGCGCACGCGCCGCCGGCAGCGCCGATACGGATTTCCACGACGGCAAGCTGCAGGCCTGCCGCTTCTTCTTCGCGACCGAACTGCCCCAGGTCGAGCTTGCCGCACGCCTCGTCGCGCAGGCTGACGACAGCGCCTACGTCATGCGCGACGGCTGGTTCTGACGCCGCGCACACCGCGAATCATCGAGCGGATCCACGCAACATCGGCACTTCATCGGCATGATTTGCCGGCGATCTGAACCACGAAACCGGCGCGCTTAATGCGCAGCTAACCGCGCCGTAACGCCGAGCTTGCAGATCGGCGTGCGCGTTTGGCGAGGCTGGGGGATGGGGCTAGGCTTGTGCGTCATAGACCGCGCAACGCCGGGAGCACTCCATGACCGACACCGTCGCGGCCACCGCCGCGCTCGCCCCGCTCGCCGCCTTCGTCGGACAGTGGACCACGCAGGGCGAAGTGAAGCTGCTCGGGCCGTCCGGACGCGGCGCACCGTTTCGCGCCACCGACAGCTACGAGTGGCTGCCGGGCGGCCACTTCCTGTTGCACCGATTCGTGTCGCACATGCCCGACGGCACCGTCGAAGGCATCGAGGTCATCGGCTACGACGCGAGCCGCAAGCTCTACACGATGCAGTCCTACGACAACCAGGGCAACGCGACCGCGATGCAGGCCAGCGTCGACGGCGACCAGTGGACATTCACCGGCAACAACGTGCACTTCCGCGGCGGCTTCGGCGAAGACGGCCAGGTATTCGGCGGCGTCTGGGAGATGCGCGAGCGCCTCAATGTCTCGTGGCGCACCTGGATGACGATCGAGTTGCGCCGCGCGTAGTCGACCGCAGGCGAGCGTGTCCGGGACGCACCGACCGCAGCCGCCGCACGCTGCGGCGCGCACGCATTGCGCTCATGCCGTCGCCGGCGCGATGCTCAAGGCCCCTGCCCGCCCCGGAGACCTGCCATGGCCCGCAAGACCAGTGCCGATTTCGCGCCCGAAGTGCTGCAGCATTTCGACGCCTATGTCCACGGCGCACTGAGCCGCCGCGGCTTTCTCGTCGCCGTCGCCAAGTACGCGACCGCGGCGCTGACCGCCGAACTCATCCTCGAACAGCTCAGCCCGCAATTCGCCGCGGCGCAGCAGATCCCCGAAACCGATGCGCGCCTCGCAATCACGCGCACGGAATTTCCGTCACCGGCCGGCAATGGCACCGTCAAGGGCTATCAGGTGCAGCCGGCCACTATCAAGGGCAAGCTGCCGGTCGTACTCGTCGTGCACGAGAACCGCGGCCTGAATCCACATATCGAAGACATCACGCGCCGCATCGCACTCGAAGGCTTCATCGCGTTCGCGCCCGATGCGCTCGCACCGCTCGGCGGCTATCCCGGCAACGAGGACAAGGCGCGCGAGCTGTTCGGCACACTCGACCAGGCCAAGACACGCGCCGATTTCATCGCCGCGGCCGGCGCGCTCAAGAGCGTGAAAAACGGCAACGGCAAGGTCGGCGCAATCGGCTTCTGCTACGGCGGCGGCCTGTCGAACTACCTCGCCACGCAGGTGCCCGACCTCGGCGCCGCCGTGCCGTTCTACGGACCGGCGCCCGACCTCAAGGACGTGCCGAACATCAAAGCCCCGCTGCTGATCCACTTCGCCGAAAAGGACGATCGCGTCAACGCGAGCTGGCCGCCGTACGAGGAAGCGCTCAAGGCCGCCGGCAAGCCCTACACCGCGCACACCTATCCCGGCACCCAGCACGGCTTCAACAACGACACGACACCACGCTACGACAAGGACGCGGCCAAGCTCGCCTGGGATCGCAGCATTGCGTTCCTGAAGAAACACCTGGCCTAGTCAACACGTATATTTAGTCCGCATCGCTCACACCCATTCGTGGCGAGGCCATCGGGACGCCGTCCTGATGCGCGCCGCGGGCTGAGCGACGGCAAAGGCATAGCCGACGCTCGATGAGGCCTAACGAAAAGGGATAGATCGCGCGCCGCCAACCCCTCGCTCAAGCTGATCCGCTACGGCAGGCGCAGTGAGCACGACCTGAGGTACTCCGCACATTGTCTCAGTCGGGCTTACAGTACCTGCCTGCACGGGCAGCTTAGCTCGAACGTCAGCCACTCCACACAGCCATCGGTCTATACTTCGGCCATGAGCCAGCCCAGACCCGATTTTCTCAACCTCTCCGTTGCGGAACGAATCCAGCTCGCGGAAGACATTTGGGACAGCATCGCTGCCGAAAGCCCCGAATCCATCGCTTTGACACCTGACCAAGTGCAGATAGTCCAAGCTAGGCTGGAACAGCATGAGCAGGACCCGGCGAGCGCCGTGCCATGGGATCAGGTGCGCACTGAACTGTTCCAGCGCAATCACTAAATGCATATCCTCTTTCGGCCCCAGGCCAGAGATGAGGCGCTTGAGGCACAAGCTTGGTATGAGTCTCGCGCTGCAGGTCTAGGCCTTGAATTTGCACGGGCTTTGGACGCTGCTATAGCCGCCGCCGTGCGTAACCCTGACATGTTTACATTCGTTACTGGCGACTGCCGTCGGGTGTTACTTCGCAGGTTTCCGTTTTCGATGGTGTATCGTGTTCTCGCTGATGAGTTTCTGGTCATTGCGGTGTTCCACCATCGCCGCGACTCGTCAAAACTGGCACGCCGCGGTGGGGGCTAACACTGCAAGTCTGTTGACGGAGATTTCGGCTTCTGCAAGAACCGCGAGTCTGCCTACCCTGGCAGCAAAGCGTTTGAGCACGACACTTGCGCAAAGTGGATCCAGGGTTAGTGGTAGAACGACACGACACCACGCTACGACAAGGACGCGACCACGCTAGCCTGGGATCGCAGCATTGAGCTCCTGAAGAAACACCTGGCCTAGTCAACACGTATATTTCGGCACATTTAACAACCGAGCGCCTCGACCGCAGGCCCGTACCTTCGACGCAGGTCGCGGCACCACGGCGGGCCGTCGGGCAACACCGGAGCGGCGCAATGCCGCTCCGGCAAACGCGAGAATCTACGGTCCCTTGCTCTCACGCGCCTCCAGCAACCCGCGCACATCGCGCGAGAGGATGGCCACGGCTTCGAAGATCCCGCTGGGCGAGTGCGAATGCGGCGCCTCGAACTCGGCGTCCGCGATGGTTTCGCTAAGCTCCTGGATCGCCGCGAGCCGCGTCATGATCTCCACATCCAGCGCCTCACGGTGCTCACGCGAGTCGAGGACGTACGCGAACATCACCGGGTGATCCCCGCGCGCGTCGAGGCGCATCGGATGAAACGAGCCGGTATAAGTAGTCATGGCGCGCGCCTCCCATTCCCGGGAACAACGCGACCGATACCGACGATGCAACCCGGCGAACGCCGATTGCCAAAGCACACAGACCGAATATCCATGGACAACTCCCTTTGCGTGGAGTCGCCACCCGGAATAGTGAAAAAAGGGTGGCGAACGGTATGCGGGTTAGCAGACCGGCTTAGGACCGGCGAGCCTTGCGGCTCCCCGCACACCGCCGCCAGAAATCGGCAGACGACGCCGCACAAATTCCGGGCATAAAAAAACGCCGGCTTTCGATGCGGCGCTGTGTGCGCCTAAGGTTCGGGCTGCTAAACCCGGTTGCCGAATGGGCGGCAACGGCCTGGATTGTTTACCTCGTTGTGGCCGGCGTCAAGGGTGTGGATTTGTCCCGCCCGGATCATTCGCTCAATCACTGGCGAAGCGCACCAGCGATCCATCGAAACGTGGCGAGCCCGCCTTCAACTCTCTCGACTTTGTTCCAACATAAACATAAATTCGTTGATAACTATGCGACCGAAGTGCCGTCGTCCCCGTCGCGGGAATTTCGCGCAATCAGGCTGCGAATAGAATTCGCCTCCGGTAAACGCAGACGCTCCGCCTCGGTAAGCGCCTGCTGCAGCAAGGTGAGTATTTCAGGCCCATCCTCGGGGCGGCCGCGTTTAGCCAGCGCCATCGCCAAATTGGTGCGCCCGACCAGCAGCGAACGCACATCGCCCAGACGCTCATATACCGGAAGTTCTTCCTCTCGCACGATTCGCAAGGCCTCCTCCAGTTCGCCCCGCACCGACAGGATCTCCGCGATCTTGCCCTGCGTGATCGCCCACGACCGCACATCGCCCAGACGCTCGTAAACCGGAAGCTCTTCCTCCCGCCGGATGCGCAAGCCCGCTTCTAGCTCGCCCCGCGCTTCCAAGATGTCCGCGATCCTGCCCTGCGCGACCGCCAGCTCCTGCACAGCGCCCACACGCGCGAAGACCGGCATCTGTTCCTCCTGCCTGATGCGCAAGGCCTCCTCCAACTCGCCCCGCGCCGACAGGATGTCCGCGATCTTGCCCTGCGTGATCGCCCACGACCGCGCATCGCCCAGACGCTCGTATACCGGAAGCGCTTCCTCCCTCCGAATGCGCAAGGCCTCCTCCAGTTCGCCCCACGCCTCCAGGATGTCCGCGATCTTGCTCTTCGTGATCGCCAGCGCCAACACTTCGCCCAGACGCTCGTACACCGGAAGCTCTTCCTCCCGCCGAATGCGCAAGGCCGCCTCCAGCTCTCCCCGCAACTGCAGGATGTCCGCGATTTTGCCCTGCGTGTTCGCCCGCGATCGCACATCGCCGAGAAGCTCGTAGACAGGCATCTGCTCCTCCCACCGGATACGCAAGGCCTCCTCGAGCTTCCCCTGCACCTGCAGGATGTCCGCGATCTTGCCGTGCGTCGTCGCCCGTTCCCGCATATCGCCCAGACGCTCGTATACGGGAAGCTCTTCCTCTCGCCGGATGCGCAAGGCCGCTTCCAGTTCGCCTCGCGACCACAAGATGTCCGCGATTTTACCTTGCGCGCTCGCCCGCGACCGCACATCGCCCAGGCGCTCGAACACCGGTATTTGTTCCTCCCGCCGGATGCGCAAGGCCTCCTCCAGCTCGCCCCGCAGCCGCAGAATGTCCGCGATCTGGCCGTACGTGATCGCCCGCGACCGCACGTCGCCCAGACGCTCGTACACCGGCATTTGCTCCTCCCACCGGATGCGCAAGGCTGCCTCCAGCTCTCCCCGCGCCTCCAGGATGTCAGCAATCTGGCCTTGTGCTACGGCGTAGAGATGTTCGTTTTCGAGCCGCTTCGCGAGTTCTGAACTGAGCACCGCCGTTTCTAGTGCGAGTTGCGGATCACCGGACTCTTGAGCCAAGCGCGTGACCGCCCACATCAAGTCGAAACCCCGCTGAGTCTCGCCGGCTTGCAGAACGCAGGCCGCGAAGCACGCCAGCCAAGCGCCGTATGGCCCGCTGGCAACCGCGTAATTGGCCGCAGTAACGATGTTAAATGCGGCTTCGGTCAGTCGTGTGCGGCCAAGCCACAGCGATAGACTGCCGATCTCAGACTGCACCTCGCGACGCGACTTGCCCATCGCGTCCGCGTCTGCCTCAGACACGCGCGGCGCAAACCACGCCCCCATCCGCGCCCACACCGTCTCCGCCGCCGGCTGTGGCCGCGCGCGCAGGAACTCGGCGATCAGCGGGTGCAAGCGCACCCGGCGTTCGCGCGTGTCGGCGTCGCCGGTCCAGACCCATTCCAGCAGGCTGAGGCGGCCGGCGGCGACGAGGCAAAGACCGTACTGCGCAGCCGACAGCTCGGTGATGGCCGCACCCAGCGACTCGCCTACGCCGTCGGCCGGGCCGTGGGCCAAGGCCACCAGTGCCTGCTGCCATTCGGCGCGTGCCCCCGCCCCGGCACACCATGCCTGCCAGGACAGATCGAACGAGCTGCGCAAAATCGCGCGCGCGCGGTCCACCTGCAGGCCGTGGTCGCCGGGCTGGGCCGGGGCCAGATCCAGGCCCGTGGCGCGTAGTTCGTTTAGGAACTCGTCTGGGGTCATGCCCAGGCTCATGTGGCTAGCGGCGATGTGCAGGGCGAGCGGCAGGCAACCTAGTGTGTTAGCTAACTGCTCCGCCTGGCCAACGGAGGGAATACAGGCGCCGTCGCCGGCCGCGGCGGCCTCGCTGCGCAGCAACGCTACTGCATGGTCCAGCCGCAGCGGTTTCACGTCGACCCGCTTCCAGCCCGCGCCGCTCCATTGGCGCACGCGCGCCGTCACCAGCACCGGGCAACCGGGCAGGCCAAACACCAGCGCGGCCACTTGTTCGGCCTGGGCAACGCTGTCGACGTTCTCGATCAGCAGCAGTCGCGGATGGCCGCCGGGACCGTGGCGTAGCGCCGCAGGCAGTTCGTCGCCCGTGCCCGGCAGCCGCAAGCGATCGGCCAGATCGCGCCGCAGCGTGCCGGCGTTGCGCACGTCGGACGGGGCGGCGCCCGGCGGCAGCACGAGGCGCACGACCGCCTCGCCCCTGAGCGTGTCCTGCGGCGGTGGGTAAACCCGCAGCCAGTGATCACTGATGAACTGTTCCGCGAGCCGGGTCTTGCCCACGCCTGGCATGCCGTCGATGGCACAGCAGATCGCCGTCGGCCGCGGCACCACGCCGGTGGCCGGCTTGGGTAGCAGCGCGGCGCGCAGCGTTTCCAGTTCGGTGTCACGGCCGATCAACTCGCCGGGTGCGACGGCGAACGCGACCGAATTGTCGGCGGCCAGCCGCAGGCGGCCGTTGCGGGTGCCGCGATACAGCTCGTTATCGTCTATCCATTCCGCGCGCCGATGCGACCAGCGTCGCGCCCATACCTGGTGCAGGCGCAGCGGCTGTGCCACCGGCAGGTCCACATCCACGACCAGCAGGCCATTGGGATAGCGCTGGTGCTCGTAGAGGCAGCCGGCAGCAAGGATAGACAGGCCCGCCTGCGGATCGCTCCGGCGTTCGATCACCGGATCGTGCTGGTGGCCGTGCAGCAGCAGGTCCAGTCCGCACTCGCCCAGCAGGCGCTGTGCATCGCGCTCATCGGCAAGGTCGGTCAGGGGATGGTGAATCAGGCCGATGCGCCAGCCCGCGAGCGCCTTGCTGTCGGCACCCGTCAGCAGGCGGCCGATCTGGTCGTCGCCGAGCCGCAACTTGCGGGCGTCGTTGTCGTCGCCGGCCAGCCAGGCACTGTCGAAACCGACGATATGCAGCGGCGCGCCCGCGCCAACGTCCAGCGTGCGGCGGTAGCCCAATAGGCCATGCGGGCTTTGCTGCGGCAGCAGATGCGCCAGATCCGCCGCGACCAGG
This sequence comes from Tahibacter sp., assembly GCF_032229445.1. NCBI lineage: Bacteria > Pseudomonadati > Pseudomonadota > Gammaproteobacteria > Lysobacterales > Rhodanobacteraceae > Tahibacter > Tahibacter sp. The sequence goes on along the minus strand of NZ_JAVTWC010000046.1, from coordinate 22,260 downwards.
AAATCGCGATACGCCTGCTGGCGACGAACGATGTCGTCGCGCCATCCCGCGTTGCAACGGAACGGCGGTGGGCCGCCAACCATCCAGCGACTCAGACCCTGCGGGTCCTGCCACTGCAGCGCGCGCAGCGCGCTCCATGCGTCCGGCGCGATGTCGCGGTCGATGTCGTGGTTGCCGGGCACGCAGAAGAAACGCTCACGAGGGCAGTTCACTGACTGCAGCACCGCGTCGATGACGTAGCGCACGCGGTGGTACTCCTCCGGTTTGCCCCGCTGGGCAAGATCGCCGGTGAAGCAGACCAGATCAATCGCCCCCTCCGCAGCGATCTCACGCAGGTTCGCGGCCCAGGCATCTCCCATCACCCGCTCGACGCGCCAGTGGTCGGCCGCCGCTTCTTTACCCACGTGCAGGTCCGACAGATGCAGAATCCGCAGTCGCTTGGCCATGCCGCTTCCCCTGTGCGTCGGGCGAGTATGCCGAAGGCGGTAAAGACCACAAGCGCGCATGCAGCCACGGAGCGGTCCGTAGCTCCGGCCGAAAGGGTGACTTTCCTTGCGCCTCAGAATCGCTGTGTTCCAAGGCAGGTCACGATGATCAGCAGCGCAGTCACACAGCGCGGACCCGTGCGCAGTGGCCCGCGTCGATTGGCGCTGTCGTCCGCATTGCCACGTGAGCCACGACTCAACGCCCGCCGCCTCGGCTTTGTATAAAAAACAACCTCAATTCCATGGACAAACAAAGAAAAAAATACTTAGTGAGAAAGACCCCGCGAAAAGCAGCTGTGCAACTTCGCCGACAATCTGGGCAAGAACACCTATGCATAGCTAGTCTCTACCGATGGCCTGACAGCGTGGAGATTGTGACGACGCTGTCGGCACAATTGGGCTGGCCGCATCTCCAAAAGACCACGAAGCGATTGCACTCAGCCCGGCGCATCAAGGCAGTCATCACCCGATGCCTATCTCTCATCAAGCCGATACCGGCGCCTTCTTCCACCAAGCGAAAGGCTGTTGCAGCGCTCAGGTTTTAGCATCGCGACGCCGAGGGGCGAGGTATCCACGCCGGCTGGACACGCCCCCCCTCACCCCACCAGCGAACCCTTCACCAGATCGACGATGTAGTCGCGATGCGGGGTCAAGAAGAAGTGATCGCCGGGTAGCAGTTCCACGCGCTGCACGCTGTAGCAGAACTCGCGCCAGCCGTCGAGGGTTTCGCGCGTGGTTTCGTTGTCTTGCGTGCCACCGAGCACGCTGACCGGCGTGGCGAGGCGCAGGCGGTCGTGTGGGCGGAAGCTCTCGCCGATCTTCATGTCGGCGCGGATGATCGGCAGGTACAGCCCGAGGAGTTCTTCGTTCGCGGCGACTTCCTGCGGCATGCCGCCGAGGACGGTCAGGAAACGCACGAGTTCCGGGTCGGACAGCTCGCTGTCGCGTCGTGGCGGGCCGTTCGGTGCCTTCTGGCCAGACAGGAAGACGTGCCGCGGCAGTTGCGCGCCCACGCGCTCGAGCCGCTGCGTGCAGGCATAGGCGACGAGTGCGCCGTTGCTGTGGCCGAAGAAACTGAATTGCGCGCCGGCGACCAGCGCAGGCAGTTCTGTCATTACGGCGTCGACCACGGCGTCCATGTCGTCGAGGCAGGGTTCGCCGAAGCGGCCCGCACGACCCGGCAGCTGCAGCGACCACAGTTCGTGCTGCGGTTCGAGCAGCGGGCCCCAGTCGCGGAACGCATACGGTGAACCGCCGGCATAGGGGAACACCACGATCTTGCGCGGCGCCAGCGCGGCGTTGAGCTTGACGAAATTCTTACAAGGTTTCATGGACTCTCTGCGTGATTCGTTGCGGGCAGGCACAGCGCCACCGTGGGCACGGCGTCGCGGGCCTCGTTGGCCTCATGGCCTCAGCGCCGTCCCTGCCGTGCAGGCAAGCGGTGTCCCGCGTTGATTGAATGTAGCGTTGATTGAAGCCTTGCAGGCGATTCGTAGCGCAGCGCGGTACTCGGTTGCCTCGGCGACCAGGGTTGCGCCGGAATGTAGTTCGCCGCCAACACGATCGGCAAAATCAGCACCGGCAGGCCGACCGCGGCGATCCGGCCCACATCAGGACGCCCATCGATCTCTCGTGTGGCGGAAAACTCCGACTATGTCGCGGGGCGATCTCCGATTGACGGACGGTCCAGCTCTGCCCTTGCGCAGTCAGTCGATCAAAAAGCCCAGCGAATGCGTGGCCGTTTGCTGGTGCAGTCAGCCGCGGCGCACCTTGACGGGTGGCGGTGCCCGCCAACCTCTGTCGTTGCCACCGCTGCGGTGTCAACGGCCCGGTGACGCGGCGGTACCGGGACAGCGCAGCGCCGCGGTGCCATGCTGATCCGCCTTTTCCGCTAGCTGCGCGGCCAGGAACTCAAGCCGGGCATCCACGAGCTGCTGGCGCTGCCCGATGCGCTACGTGCCGGGTTTTCGCGCCTGGTTCGCAGGTCATCACAGGACACCCATTGCACACGCACGCGGATGCGACCGTTGGCGTAAATCCGGCGCGCCGCAACCAATCCGTCCCACTCGTATGCGGCGAACGCCAATGGTCGACGGCGGTTCGGTGCTGCCGCGGGACCTCAGCTAACGCGCTCGAAAATCACCTCGGACGGCGAGTAGGGTAGCGAGCGCGGCACGAGTTCCAGCATCGCGCGCAGCGACTTGAGGTGTGCCGACTTCTCCAGCGCGCGTTGGAGGATGGCGCACGTCACGAACACTTTCTCGATGCCGGTCCGCAGCACGGTGTCGCGGAGTACGCCGTGCGCGCGCGCGTCACGGAAATCCATGGTGATCTTGAAATCGTGGTCGGCTTCGGGTGCGTAGCGCACGTTCGCCTGGATGTATACGAAGCCCGTGTCGTGCAGCGGCATGATCACGAGTGCGCGCCGCGGCGTCGACACGAGGATGCCGGCGGCGAGCTCGCGTTCCTCGTCGTAGCCGGCAATTCCGGCCAGTTGGCAGAGCATGCCGTTGACATAGAGCGCCTTGCGCCGCAACACCGGCGTCCTGTCAGTGGGCGCCGCGATCGGTTCTGGTTCCGGAGGGGATGGCTCCGGCAGTTGCGCGTCGAAGTGCTCGCGTATCGACTCGGCCGCTGCCGCCGCTTCGAGGACCAGCGGCCACACCCAGTCCGGAAACGGGCCCGGCAGGCCCGCCAGATCAATCGACAGCCAGCGCAGGTTGCCCTCGAAACCGCGGTTCTTCCACCGTTCGACGTGGCCGCGCGCCGCGGATTCCTGGTCGCGAAGCACATCGAGCCAGAACGCGACCGTGCCGTCGTCGCCGAAGTCGGCCGGCTCTGGTTCGGCGCCTTTCCTCTCGATCTCGGCGAGACGATCGGTTATCGCCGTGCGGCCCGCGCGCAGCACGAACAGCGCGACGCAGCTGAGCCAACCACGTTCCCACGACGGCGGAGCGCGGCGCAGATAACGCGCCGCGGCAGCGACTTGACCGGCAGCGAGCCGATTCTGTACGCCGATGAGCTGACGGTCATCGCGACTGTGACGCGCACCGCGGGAAAGCTGCAGATCGTCGCGGCTCTCCGCGACCTTGCCGGCGTCCGACCAGTAACGCGCACGCAGGAAACGCAGGTCGAGATCCCACGGCTCCTCGTCGAGCCGCAGCGTGAGCTGTTCGATCGCCGCGTCGAGCTCACCGAGCGCGTGGCGGTTGCGTGCGCATTGTTCTCGCAGCCGCAGGTCGCCGCTGCCCGCGGCGATACCGCGCTCGCAACCCAGCGCCGCCTCGCGATAGCGTTGCAGCGCGAACAGCGGAAAGCTGCGCAAGTACCATGCGTAGCCGTTGCCGGGCTCCTTGCGCAGCACGTGGTCGATGTCGACGAGCGCGTGACTTGGCGAGTCGCGAACCTCGCGGATGCGCGCACGGACCAGGCGCGCGTCGGCGTGATCCGGTTCGGCGACGAGAACCGTATCGCACTCGCCCTCGGCTTCGGCGAGGTGGTCGGCGTAAAACAGCAGTTCGGCACGGCGCACGCGTTCGGCCAGGCCACCCTGCCCGGCAATATGGGTCGCATAGACTCCGATGAGCCGTTCGCGTAGCTTGCCGCGACGTTCGATGTCCTCGTCACTGCGCAGGGGCGCACGGGCATAGCGCGCTTCGAGAATCACGATCTCGACATGGGCCGGCAGCGTCATGGCCGCTGCCGCGGCATCGTAAGCGTCGAACTGCGCGGACTGCTCTTCGATGAAGGCGCGCGCGGTCTTGAGATCGCAGCGCGCCAGTTGCTCGAGGAACCAGCGCGGCGGCAGTTCTTCGCGGCGCAAGAGGTTCGACAGCACGCGATGCGGCGCTGCGTCGGCCGCGTTGGCGACGCTCGCCATGGCGAGGAGCGCCGTCATGAAACGCTGTGTCGTCGATTCCGCAGCGTCGGCGGCTTCGTCGCCGAGGTGATGAGCGATGAGTATTCTGAGTGGCGTCGGCAGCGATTCGTCGGCGGCGCGGCGCTGCAGCTCCGACCGATCGAAGAACGTGAACAGCAGATCGATCTGATGCACGGAGCCACCGAGGCGCTGTGCCCGCGCTACGGCGCGCTGCATGCGCGCGCGGTAGTCGGTCTTGGCGTCGCGCAACACCGCGATCCCCGCGGCCACGTCACCATTCCTCGATGCATCGCAGTACCGCGCGAACAGCGCGACAGGATCGTGGCGATTCGCGCTGATCCAGGCGCCGAGCGATGATTTGGCGAAGCCTTGCTGTCCGGTTTCCCGGATCAGCGTGAGCGTTTCCGACATCAGATACAGGCCATTCAACAGCCGGGCTTTCGCGGCCACGGCGGCAGCGACGAGCGCGCTACCGAGCGTATCGATGAGCGACGGGTTGCCGCTTTCCGCGAGTGCCTGGGCGATCGAGTCCCAGGCGAGCATGCGCGTAGGCGAGCCGACCAGTGTCGCGATGCGCTCGGCGGCACCGAGTCGCAGCAACAGTCCGGCAACGGCCGCGGCGGCGAGGCCATCGGTCGACTCGAGTTCGGCCAGCAGCGTGTCGATGCAACTGGCCAGCGACCGGCGCAGGCGTGGCTGCCAGCGCCATTTCGAAAGGCTGCGCAGTTGCGCGACGCCGGCATGCGGATCGTCGTCGAACAACGTAGCGCAGAGCATGAGTGTCTGCTCGCCCATCGCGTCTTTCGCGCGCATCAGGCCCGCCAGGCAGTGGTCCTGGACGTCATGCGGCGCGCCACCCGCTTCCACCAGCCAATCGCCGAGGGCGACGATCTGTTCGACCGGCAGCAAGTGCGAAGCACGGTCGCGCGGCAGCGCCTTCCAGAAGCGCAGCCGCTGCCACCAGCGATACTGCGGGCGCGCGCCGATGAAGGCTTCGAATACCGGCCGCAGTCGCTCCCAGGGCGCGTCGTCGTCCGCATCGAAGCCCTGCGTCCAGGACGCGAGCGCGAAGCCGATCACGCCTTCCCAGCGCGTCCCCGGCGCGCGTTTCGCGCGTTCGACGAAGGCGGTGTCCGGCCCTTCCGTGCCGCGACTCAACGCGCCGGCAGCGAGGAAGTCGCAGAAGGTCTGATGGCGCCACTCGAATGGCCCCGCAAACACGCCGCTGCGTTCCATCAGCGGATGCAGACACGCCTTTGCCTCGATCATGGCACCCGTTTCCGATTTGGCCGGATCGATACGGCGCAAGGTCTCGGCGAGGCAGCTGATGCAGCCGCGCTCGTCGAGCGACGCGCCGGCGTTCATGCTGCGCAGCGCGATCGCCTCGAGTAGCGCCGTCATGACGCCAGCGTTGCCGAGCGGCGGCTGGCCGCTGCCGCCACTCTTCGCCGCCGTCGACAACAGCAGATCGAAGTAGTGCTGATACAGCCGGCTGCGCGACGTCGGCAGGCTGCGGACGTGGGGAAACACCGCCGCCAGCATCGTGACACCGAGCGCCGTGTCGCAGAGCTGCTCGAGGGCACCGTGCTCGAGCTGCACGCGAAAGCTGTCGGCGGACTCGCCGATCCAGCGCCGCGCGATGCGCATCGTCGCGGCCGTATCCGGCGCATCGAGTAGCACGTCGGCAGCAGCATGGCCGCCGAGCGCGGCCAGCACGAGATCGCGGCGGCGCGTCGCCACGACGACGCGCGCACGCGGCAATTCCTCGATCAGCGCATCGATGAGCAGACCGACGTCCTTGCGCAGCGCATCGGGTACTTCGTCGAACGCGTCGAACAGGAACAGCCACTCACTGTCGGCCGCCGCGGCCCAGCTGGCGAGGAAATCTTCCGGTACGGCGCTGCCAATCAGATGGAATCGCGGCATGTTCTCCAGCGCCCGGCGCAGGCGAGTCTCCGGGCGACCCTCGGCGACCGCGGCGAGATCGCGCAGACGCAGCAGCAGCGGCAAGGTGGAACCCGATAAGCCGACACGCCCCGGTTCGTCGAGCGCGCAACGCGCGAGGAATTTGAGCAGCGTCGATTTGCCGCTGCCGGCCGGCCCTTCGACGACGATCACACGCTGCTCCGTGGCCACGGCCTCGAACAGCCGCTCGCCGATCGCCAGGCCGTCGCTGCTGCCGGGAATCCGCAGGCGTGCACCGAGCGGGACATACCAGTCGAGCAGTCCCAGCTGGTCGCTGCCCACGACGTCGTAAGTCGGCGCATCGACATGACGGGCAAGCGCGCGCCGGTAGGCGTCGAGCGAAGCGAGCCGGTCGAGCGTGTCGTGCGCGAGGAACCCGGCGAGCCGACGGACCGTCGGGCGCAGTGCCGCGGTGAAGTCGCAGCCTTGCAGCACTGCAATCTCAGGCGGCAGCATCGACTGCAGGCCGGGCTCGCAGAGCAGCGGCACGAGCCGCTTGCCGGCGAGCAATGCGGTTTTCCATTCGGCCTGGCAATAGCTCGACTGCAGCCACGAGCGGGTCACGAGCAGCAGGAATGTGGACGAGCGCTGGTGCGCGTCACGCAGGGCGCGCGGAAACTCGGCGCCGAGCGCGATGCCGTCGACCACGTCGCGGTCGAAGAACACCTGTGGAAACCGGCGTCGTCCCAGCCAGGTTTGCAGCAAGACGCCGAGGTTCTTGTCCGCACTCGAATAGCTGATGAAGATCATCGTCGTCTCCGTAGCGCCCCGTGACCCGCGCGGCGCCCATCGACGCGGTTGCCCGGGCTTCCCTGTCACCGCTAGTGCGATGTGATCAGTGTCGGCAGCGCTACGCATCTCTCATCTGACAGCTCGAACTCTTCCAGGCTGAGATTGCCCAATGTCGAGTGGAGCCGGTTTCGATCGTTGTTTCCTGACCGCCTTTCGAGCCGATTCCGGCGCCTTGCTCGAGCTGAGCGAACCGTTGTTGCAGCGCTCAGGTTTTGGCATCGCGACGCCGACCCGGTGAGGTATCCACACCGGTCGCACACGGCCACCCTCACGCCGCCAGCGACGCCTTCATCAGGTCGGCGATGTAGTCGCGGTGCTGGGTCAGGAAGAAGTGGTCGCCGGGCAGCAGCTCCACGCGCTGCACGCTGTGGCAGAACTCGCGCCAGCCATCCAGGGTTTCGCGCGTGGTGTCGTTGTCCTGCGCACCACCGAGCACGCTGACCGGCGTGGCAAGGCCCAGGCGGCCGTGCGGGCGGAAGCTCTCGCCGACTTTCATGTCGGCGCGGATGATCGGCAGGCACAGTTCGATGAGTTCGTCGTTCGCGACGACTTTCTGTGGCATTCCGCCCAGATCAGTCAGGAAGCGCACGAATTCCGGGTCGGACAGCTCGCTGTCGCGGCGCGGCGGGCCGTTCGGCGGTTTCTTGCCGGACAGGAACACATGCCGCGGCAGTCGCGCGCCCAGGCGTTCCAGTCGCTGCGTGCAGGCGTAGGCGACGAGCGCGCCGTTGCTGTGGCCGAAGAAGCTGAAGTCCGCGCCGGCGACCAGCGCGGGCAGTCGCGGAACGCATACGGTGAACCGCCGGCATAGGGGAACACCACGATTTTGCGCGGCGCGAGCGCGGCGTTGAGCTTGAGGAAGTTTTTGTAAGTTTTCATGGACTCTCGGAGTGGTTCGTTCCAGGGCGGGCACGGCGCTGCCGCGCGCACGGTGCCGCGGGCCTCGATGGTCCGCGGCGCCGTCCCTGCCGTGCAGCCAGGCGATGTCCCACATTGATCGACTGTAGCGTCATTGAAGCCGTGCAGACGATTGGTGGCGCAACGCGGCGATGGGTTTCCGCTGCGCCCGGGCGGCGCGTCGGAATGCAGGGCGACGCCAGCACGGTCAACCAGCACGATGGCCGAGATCGGCACCGGCACGCCGACCGCGGCAATCAGATACACCCGGCATCGACGAATACCGATATGCCTCACCGGCAGGTACGCACACCTTGCCGCGCCGCGGCCGGACTCGCTAGTGTGCGCGGCACCGCGTCCCCCAGGAAATCCTCATGTCGTTTGTGCAGTGTCTGCGGGGCATCGCTTCGGGCCGCGAGTATCCGGCCGACGTGCCGATGAATCTCGATCCGGTCGATGGCCGTCCGGTGGAGATGGTCCTGGACCTGGCGCGACTCGCGCGCGAACGGCCCAGCGCCTCGTGGTACCGGCCGCAGCGCCGCGACATGTGGCGCTTCGGCGCGTTACTCGCGCTCGATATCGACGATCCGGCCGATGCGGCGCACATCGTCACGCTCGGCGAGGGCGCCACGGCGCTGCTCGAGTATTCCGACGACGAATCCGTGCGCGGCAGCGGGCTGCGCCTGCAGCTCAAGGACGAAGGCCGCGCTCACGCCGGCTACGGTGCGAATCCGACCGGCAGCTTCAAGGATCGCGGCATGTCCATGGTCGCGTCGCAGGCGCGGCGGCTCGGTCTGCGCCGCCTCTCGGTGCCTACGCAGGGCAACGCCGGCGATTCGCTGGTGCGCTACGCGCTGGCGTCGGACCTGTCGGTCGCGGTGGCGATGCCGGCGAGCACGCCGTTGCCGATACTCGGCAGCGTCGCCGCCGCGGCGCTGCAGTATCCGCAACGCGTCGTGCTCGAGCTGGCCGGGCCGACGATCCGCGAAGCCGGCGCGTTTCTCAGGCAGCACTATCTTGCACAAGGATACTTTTCTGTCGCGACCTTCCAGGAACCCGGCTGGCGCATCGAGGGCAAGAAGACGCTGGGTCTGGAGCTCGCCGAACCGGCCGCCGGCGAGACGCGCTGGTCGGTGCCCGACGCGGTGATCTATCCCACCGGCGGCGGCACCGGCGTGCTCGGCATGTGGAAGGCCTGGGACGAGTTGCTGCAACTCGGCCTGCTCGACGCACGCCGGCCGCGCCTGTACTGCGTGCAGAGCGAGGCGACGTGTCCGCTCGTCAGCGCGTTCGAGCAGGGCGCCGCGGACACAACACCGGCCAGCGGCGGCGACACGCTGGCGACCGGACTGAACGTACCCGGCGGCGTCGGCCATGCGCGCGTGCTCGAGATCGTGCGCGCGAGCGGCGGCGCGGCAGTCGCGGTCAGCGAAGCCGACATCGCCGCGCAGACGCAGCGCCTCTGGCGCGCGCGCCACGACTGGATCGGCACCGAAGGCGCCGCCTGCTTCGCCGCCCTGCCCCAGCTGCTGCAGCGTGGCCTGCTGCGCGCGGGCGAGCGCGTCGTGGTCGTCAACACCGGGTCGGTCGAGAAATACCTGCCGGCGGTGCGTGATCTGCTGTAGCGCGGCCGGCGACGGGCTGCCGCGCCGTCCGTCCTTGGAGCCCCGCAAGAATGCAATGGCGCAAGCGCAAGCCAGGAGCGCTAGCCTTCGCCTTCAGGCCGAGAGCATTAGCCCTCCTCTTCAAGGGGAGGGCTTTTCGAGGCCTTTGCCGATTGACCTGGCATTCTGTCAGACGCTGTTATCGAGACCCTCATGACGTCAACCGCTTCGCCGCGTCTGCGCTGGTTCGTACCAGGCGACCTGAATGGCTTCTTCGGCCTCGTCGTCGACAACCTGACGATACTGGCCTTCATCGCCGGCGCGCTGATCGGCCTCTTCGGGTTTCCGGCGGACGTCGTGTTCCAGCGCATGTTCCCGGGCACGGCGTTCGGCGTGCTCGTTGGCAATCTGATCTACACGGCGATGGCGCGGCGTCTTGCCGCGCGCAGCGGACGCGAGGACGTGACGGCAATGCCGCTGGGTCTGGATGCGCCGACCAGCATCGGCATGGCGCTGCTGGTGCTCGGGCCGGCCTTCGTCGCGTACAAGGCCGGCGGACTCGATGCGCAGGCCGCGGCGATCGCGACCTGGAAACTCGGCATGGCCTCGCTCGTCGTCATGGGTGTGCTCAAGTTCGTGCTGTCGTTCGCTGGCGCCTGGGTCACGCGCGTGCTGCCGCGCGCGGCGCTGCTCGGTTCGATCGCCGGCATCGCGCTCGTGCTGATGGGATTTTTTCCGCTGATCGAGGCGCTGCGCGTCCCGGTCGTCGGCTTCGTCACGCTGGGGCTGCTGCTGTACGTGCTCGTGGCCAAGGGCCGGCTGCCGCTGGATCTGCCCGGCGTACCGCTGGTGTTCGCGTTCGGCACGCTGCTGTATTACGGCCTGGGTTTTGCCGGACTCGGCGCGCCGGGTTTCACGCCGCCGGCCGCGTGGCAATGGCATCTGGCGCTGCCGCTGCCGAATTGGGGATTTGTGGAAGGATTACCGGCGACGCTGCCGTACCTGCCGCTGCTGCTGCCGTTCGGACTGCTGATGGTCGTCGGTGGCATCAACGTCAGCGAAAGTGCGCGCGCGGCTGGCGACGACTATTCCACGCGCGACATACTGCTGGCCGAGGCGTTCTCGACCCTGGTCGCGGGATTCTGCGGCGGTGTGGCGCAGACCACGCCGTACATCGGCCAGCCGGCGTACAAGCACATGGGCGCGCGACACGGCTATACGCTGCTGACGGGCCTGTTCATCGGCATCGGCGGCATGCTCGGCGTGGTGTCCAGCCTCGTGCAATGGCTGCCGCTCGCCGTACTCGCGCCGATCATGGTCTACGTCGCGATCGACATCACCACGCAAGCCTTCGATGCCACGCCGCGGCGGCATACCGCGGCGATGGTGCTGGGTTTCCTGCCTTCGGTCGCCTACCTGCTAGCCATCAAGCTCGGCAATCCGGCCTGGATCGCGCCGGAAAAATTCCATCGGCTCGCCACCACACTCGACGGCCACGGCCTGCCCGAACTGGCCGTGATCACGACGCTCGGCAACGGTTTCATCATCACGGCGATGATCTGGATCGCGACCGTCGCCGCGATGGTCGACGGCCACCTGCGCCGCGCCGCGGCGCTGCTGCTCGTCGCCGCCGGCCTCGCCGCGTTCGGTGTCGTCCACTCGGTCGACCCGCGCGGCGGGCTGCACGGGCCGTGGCAGCTGGATGGACTTGCGCAGATCATCAGCCTGCAGTTCGTTGCCGCCTACGGCGTGCTCGCGCTGCTGCTGGCGGGCTTGTCGCTGATGGCGGCGGTGCGGGCCGAACCCGACGATGCGTGAGCGTCGGCCTGCGCCGACAGGCAATCGGTAAACTCACTGTCGATTCCTGCTTCTTCTTCAACCGCGGTTCCGTCACCGGGTCGGCCTGGTGCCGCTTTGGTGCGCGCCAGCCGGTTCGCGCAGCGCCGGGAAGCGCATACCCGATACCGCGCGCGGCCGCTGCACACCGCTTGCGCGCAGCGCCTCGCGGGACGCGCGCGCGCACCTTCCCACGGCATCCGCACCACCGTTGGGGGAGAACCACGAACTTCTTCGTCTACGACGGAACAACCCCAGGAGGTTTCCGATGCAACGGACGTGTTCGCTTTTTTCCGCGCTGCTTCGCCCGCTGTCGCTCGCGCTGGTCGCGCTCGCCAGCGCGGGCACCGCTCACGCCGATGCGCGCTATGTGGAGCCACAGGCTTCCGTCGCGATCGATCCCATAGGTTTCGTGCAGGGCCACGACGGCAGCTTCTGGACCTTCAGCCTCGACGGCGTGCGGCATACCGACGCCAATGGCCGCACGATCACGCTCTACCGCGGGCCGGCACTGCCGGACCCTGACGACCCGGTGTTCATTGCCGGCGTCGCCACCGACGACGGTGGCCTGATCGCCTATGACGGCCACTGCAACCTGCTGCGCGTCACTGGCGATCTGCGCGCAACCTGGACAAAAGCCGTGCCGTTCCTGTCCTGCAAGGCCGTGGATGCCAACGCCCAGGGCATCAGCTGGATTGGTGGTCCGGCACCGGGCGACGGCGACAACTTCCATGAACTCGCTCCCGACGGCGGCCTGCGCTGGCGCGTGCGCATCGGCGGCATCGGCGCGCTGATCGCGTTAGAGCAGCTGGTCGCCTTCAAGGCGCTGGCCGATGACGATCTCGTCGTGCTGTCGCGTTCAAACGTAATGGAGACCGTCTTTGCGCGCTACCGCGGTGGCGACCGCGTGTGGCAGTGGCGAGGCGAACCGGATATCGCGCAGAAGTTCGAGCTCGCCGCCGACGGCGGCGTCTGGGGCGTCGGCCTGCACGCCGGCTCGCTGTGGACGACACGCCTCAATGCGCAAGGGCAGCTGCAATACAGCCGTGCCCAGGCGAACGCAGACATCGCCGTGTACACGCTGGCCGCTGCGCCGGACAACGCGCTGTATTCCGTCACCGGCGAAAACATGCAGTTCGGCCGCGCGCGCACGCTCGTACGCATCGGCGCCGACGGGCAGGTCGCCTGGCTGAAGACGCTGTGCCCGGGTGCCGCGCCCGGCGCGCCGGTGCTGCCCGACATCATCGTCGGCGCGGACGGTTCGGTCGCGAACGTGTGTGAGTCGTCGGGACAGCAGCGCCTCGTGCGCCGCAATCCGGCCGGCGCCGTGACATCGGAAACGGTGCTGCCGTTCGCTCGCACGCTGGAACTGCAGTCCGCGCCGGACGGCACGCTGCTGGTGCTCGGTCGCGAACGGGTCGATGCGCCGTTCCAGACGCGCCTGATCGCAGTCGATGCCGCGAACCAGATCCGGCCGACTGTGATCGGCGAGCTGACCGATAGCCACCCGCTGCAGCTGCTGGCCGCGCAGATCAATGCCGACGGGTCCAGCTACCTCGTGACCCAGAACGCGTACGTCGCGGTACCGCCGCAACGCTATACCGTCAGCAAGATCGGCGCTGACGCGACCGTGCTGTGGCGCCGCGAACTGCCAGGCCTCGCGCTGCATTCGGCGCAGATCGAAACCGGACACGGCCTCGCCTGCGTGTCCGTGGTCAGCGACGCCGCGTTGATCCCCGGCAGCGCGAGGAAGCCGATGGCGCAATGCCTGGATGCCTCGACCGGCGCCCTCGTCGGCCGCCTGCACGACGCACCGGCCGACCAGGGCATCCAGATGCAGGTCTGGCCCTTGTCCGGCGGGCGCGTGATCGTGGTGCGGCGCGCACCTGAGTTCGTCGAAACGCAGGTGTTCATCGACGACCAGCTGGTGAACTCGCGCCGTACCGCGTCCACCGCGGATCGCGTCGCGATCGACCCTATCGGTCGCGTCACGACGGCGAACAGCCTGGCCGTCGGCCGCGCCAACGCCGACCTGAGCCCCGACTTTCTGCTGAGCCCGAGCGAACTCGTTTCCTACCAGTCCGACTTCGCCCTGGACGAGGACGGCGGCCTGTTCATCGCCGGCCGCCCCCGCGTCGCGTTGCGGGACGTGGCGACGCTCTGGTCGATCAGCCCCGGTGGTACCACGCGCTGGCTGGCACCGCTGTCGCTCAAGGACAGCGAGATCCAGCTCGTGGGCGGTGCGCAGGCCGTGTTCGCGCTGGAATATCGGCGCGCGGGCACCGGCACGCCCGGCGCGGCGCGCGTATCGCGCATCGAACGCGCCGACGGGCACACCGCGTGGACCTACGATCTCGAATTCAGCGCGACCGGACCCGGCCGCCTCGCGCTGAGCGCCGACGGCACGCAGCTGCTGATCGCCTCGGCCCACAGCAATCGCCTGCGTCTGGAGCGCCTACGTGCCGACGTCGGCATTCGCACGCATCGGCGCGATGTGTATTGCGGCGACACCTGCGACGCGCCGTTGGCGCTGCGCGACGATGCGGCCGGCGCGGCCCGCGTCGTCGGCGAGATCACCGATCGCGTCGGCGGCAGCACCGCGGCGATCTTGCGGCTCGACCGTGCGGTCACCGACACACCGCGCATCGACGTCGGCCAGCCCGGCGTCGCCGGCCTGTGGCACGCGCCCTACGCCAACGGCGAAGGCCTGGCGATCGACTGGCTGCCAGGCTCGAACACGCTGTTCGCGGCCTGGTTCACCCACGACTGGGGCGGAGTGTTCACCTCGCGCCGGTCGTTGCGCTGGTACACGCTGCAGGTCAACGGCGTCCCCGCCGGCACGACCGAACTCGAGCTGCCAGTACTGCGCACGATCGGCGGCAACTTCGCCGCGGGTCCGGCCGTGTCGCCGTATCCGCGGCCGGTCGGCAAGGCTTGGCTGAGCTTCAGCGACTGCAGCAACGCGACCTTGCGCTATCAGTTGTTCGACCAGACCGAAGCGGGCTCCGGCGCGAAGCGCGAAGGCACGCTGACGCTGTCCCGGCTGACGCCGGCGACGCGCGACTGCCGCCTTGCCGACGGCAGCAGCCAGCCTGGCGCCGGCGCGCGACCACCGGCCAAGGGGTTCGATGCGCGCCTGTCGGGCGCCTGGTACGACCCGGCCGCGCTGGGCCAGGGACTGCAGCTCAACATCCAGCCCGACGGGGTGTTCTTCGCGCCGTGGTTCACCTACGACCCGGAAGGTGCGTACAGCCAGAGCCGCCAGCACTGGTTCACGCTGCAGGGCGATCTCGCGCAGGCGCGCGACGGCCGCGTCGACCTGCGCATCATCCAGACCACCGGCGGCGGCTTCGATTCGCTGCCGACCTACAACGCGAACGTCGTGGGCATCGCCACGCTGACCGTGCTCGGCTGCGATCGCGCGACGCTCGACTATCGTTTCACCGATCCGCTGGTCTCTGGCCCGTTCGCGGACCGGTCGGGCCAGCTCGCGCTCACGCGCATGGGTGATTGCGCGCCGTGATCGCAGTGCCCGCACCGGCGCGGCGCCGGTGCGGGCAGGCAGTGCCGTGAACGCCTAGTCGCCACGCCGCGCGCACGCATCGCAGCGTCGCGCCGCCTGAATTTCGCCGCCGCCCACGCGTCGCCCAAGAGAACTCCTCGCGCCCGCGGCGCCAGCCGCGTCGGCTGCGTGCGACGCCAGCATCGCGCTGCTGAGAGAAACCGCCCTGTCGGTACAGATGCTCCGTATCGCGCAGGCGTGGACGAGGTCACGCCGTTCCGCCCGCGCGTCTGCCGCCCCGGTGAAGGACGCGTGACCCGGCATCCGGGAGCTTCGCCGGCCGTCTGTCCGACCCTCCTCAGGCCAACCTGCAGCACCGGCTCTGACACGCGTACGACTGCCGCTCCACCCGGAGAAATGAAATGCCCTTTCTTCCGATCTGCTTCGTGGTCATGCCGTTCGGCCTGCGCGAAACGGGCGCCACGGAACCCGCGCCGGCGCGCGTCGATTTCGACGCACTGTGGCAACAGGCGATCAAGCCCGCGCTGGAACGCCTCGGCTATCGGGTGGTACGCGCCGACCAGGATCTGGGGCCCCTGATCATCCAGGAGATGCTGGAGCGGCTGTACTACTCGGATCTGGTCGTCGCCGACATCAGCATCGCCAACGCGAATGCGTACTACGAAGTCGGCATCCGCCACGCGGCACGCCCGGACGGCTGCGTGCTGATCGCGGCGGACTGGGCGCGTCCGGTATTCGACCTGGCGCAGGTGAGGCATGTGCCGTATCAGAATCAAGTCACGAAGCTCGACGCGGACCGCGCACAACAGATCATCGATGTGCTCGTCGAGAGCATTCCGCCGCGGGCGCGCGGCCGGGCACCGATGATGGACGCGGTCCTCGGCTATCCGAACGCGCAACACGACGGTGTGCGCGCACGCGAACTCGCCGGACAGCTCGAAGCGTTCGAGGCGCTGCGCGCCGACATCGATGTCGTCGGCGAGATGCCCAGGCCGGCGCGAGCCGCTGCGGCACGCGACATTCTCGACGCGCACGCGGCCAACACCACCACCAGCCTTTCCGTCGCGACCGAAATCGTCCGCCTGCTGCGCGATGTGCTCGAACGGCACGACGAGGTCGTGACCTATATCCAGGCCTTGCCGCAGGCCCTGCAGGACGTGCCCTACCTGCAGGAGCAATTCGCGCTCGCACAGTCGAAACACGGCGATCATTTCGCCGCGATACGCGCGCTGAAGACGCTGATCCGCCTGCGCGGCGACAGCGCCGAGCGCCAGGGCCTGCTCGGCGGTCGCTACAAGCGTCTCTACAACGAATCGGTCAAGGTCGCGCGCAACGACGCCAGCGGTTCCGCGCAACCGAATCGCCGGCATCTGCAGGATTCGATCCGGCACTACGAGCACGGCATGCATCTGGATCTCAACGACTACTACCCGATCTGCAACCTGCCCGCGCTGTACCGCGAGCGCGGCGACGCCGGCGACGAGGCGCGTGCCGTGGTTGCCGCGACGGTGGCGCGCCTGGGCTGCGAGCGTGCGATCGTGCGCAAGACCGACAACGAATGGACGCGATCGACCCTGCTCGGCATGGCCTTCGCCGAACGCAATCTCGACGCCGCGCGCGAACTGGCGCCGCGCGTCGAACGCGAAGGTGCCATCGCGTGGCAACTGGAATCGACCCTGCAGGACCTGCGGCGCCATGTGGAACAGATGTCGCAGGACAGCACCGGCTTCGCACAGATCGTCGCGAGCCTCGAAGCGTTGCGCTGAGCGCACAACGGTTCCGCGGGATCTGCACGGCGCGCGCAACGCCATTCGCGCGGTTGCCGGCTCCGCGCAACTCGGCATCTTCGGCACGACCTCGGGTCGGAAGCGCGAGTCGCGATGCGCTGCCCCAGCGACCGCCAATGCCAGAAGCAAGGCGGCCGACAGGATTATCGCGATGCAACCCCGGCAAGGGCGCGATCGCGCGCCCTTGCCGCTCGAGATGCGCAACCCGCCTCGCTGCGGCCTGAGAGGTATCACCCGCCTGCACCACTCCGCGGTATCCTGCGGGACAATTTGCATTAAGTGACCCTGGCACTTTTCGATCCGCGGTGATGGTGCACCGCGCCATTGGCGTCCCTGGTCGACGCCTGGCCAGCGCACGAAACCCCGCGGGAATGTGTGCCGCATCATCGGCACGGCGCACCGACGGTCGGGAGAAAATCCTGCATGCATACGACGCGGCGGCTGGTTGAGATGACCTTGTACGGAACCGGCGATCAGCGCCGCTACGTGCAGGATGGCGCGGTATTTCTCGAGGTCTGGATCGAGCTGATCGAAGCGGCCAGCCAGCGGGTGCCGCTGTTGCTGCAGCCCTATCTGCAGCTGCCGCCATCGGAACTGGCTGCAGCGCTGCATCGACGCGGGATCGGGCGAGCCGCGCCGCACGAGGCCGTCTACAACAACACCCTCGTGTCGTTGTCCGCCGACCTCGCCACGGTCGTCTTCGGCCTGGTGCCGCTGACCGGCTGGTTCCGCCGCGCCTACAGCGCCGCCAGCCGGCGCTCAGGCACCGTGGGACTGGATCCGGAACTCGTCGCCACGCTGCCCGATGCCACGCTCTGGGCCGATGTGCCGCTGCACGACGATGCGCGTGAAGACGTTGCGGCAGCGGATCCCGCCAAAGAGCTGCTTTCGTTTGTCCGCATCGCGGGGGTCGCTGCTTACCTGATCCTTCGACGCGGTGCGCGCACGACGAAGACGCCAAGCAGCGGCATCGAGCGCGCCGCGAAGGAAGTGAAGGTCCTCGTCGCGCTGCCGCCGGAGACGGTGCGGGCGCGAATCGCGCAGATGGCGCGCGAAGGCTGGATCGAACTGCTCGAGCACGCGCCCGGTCCGGAGTGGTACTGCAACACCGCTGACGATGCGATCTACTCGATCACCTGTGACCGCAAGGCGAACCTCGCCGTCGCCGAGTCGCGCAAGACGGTCAAGGCCGATGCGGCGCGGCGACTGTTCGACCTGTCGTGCAGCGGCATT
Organism: Tahibacter sp.; assembly: GCF_032229445.1. Classification (NCBI taxonomy): domain Bacteria; kingdom Pseudomonadati; phylum Pseudomonadota; class Gammaproteobacteria; order Lysobacterales; family Rhodanobacteraceae; genus Tahibacter; species Tahibacter sp. The sequence goes on along the minus strand of NZ_JAVTWC010000046.1, from coordinate 4,258 downwards.
ACCTGGGCGGTGGTCGACTCAGGCATCGACGCGACCCATCCGGCGTTCGCCCGGCGAGTCGAGCCCTCCGGCACGCGGACCGCCGCGGAAAACGTCAAGGCGTCCCGCGTCAGGCACACGTTCGACTTCAGCTACCTGCGCGATCTGCTGCTCGGCAATACGGAAAGACTGCCGCCACACCTGCAGACAGAACGCTACGCAACACCGCTGCAGCAGGTGCGCGAGCGCGCCGACGCGTTCAAGCCGAACGACTGGGGCCTTCTGCGCGAACTGCTCGAAGTGGAGCCGGCCGCCTACTACGTACCGAAGAACCGTCACGGCACCCATGTCGCCGGCATCCTCGGCGCGGACTGGCCCGACGGCCCACGCGGCCCCATGAGCGGCGTGTGTCCCGACATCGACCTCATCGACGTGCGCATCTGCAAGGACAACGGCGACAGCGACGAATTCATCGTCACCGCCGCACTGCAGTTTCTTCGCTACCTCAATGCGCATGCGGACATGATGGTCGTGCACGGCGTCAACATGAGCCTTTCCTTCGAGCACGATGTCGCCAGCTATGCCTGTGGACGCACGCCGGTCTGCCTGGAAGCCGAGCGCACGGTGCATTCGGGCATCGTCGTCGTGGCGGCCGCCGGCAATCGCGGCTACCGGCACATCAAGGCCGCCGACGAGTCCACGTTCTATCAGTTCTGCGCCGTCAGCATCACCGACCCGGGCAATGCCGAAGGCGTCATCACCGTCGGCTCCACGCATCGGCGCGAGCCGCACAATTTCGGCGTCAGTTATTTTTCCAGCCGCGGCCCGACCGGCGACGGCCGCATCAAGCCCGACCTGGTCGCGCCGGGCGAGAAGATCTACGCACCGGCGCCGCACGGCGACGCGGTCACGCTCGACGGCACCAGCATGGCCGCACCGCACGTCAGCGGCGCGGCGGCCCTGCTGCTGGCGCGCAACGCCGAGCTGATCGGACAGCCCGAGCGGATCAAGAAGATTCTCTGCGATACCGCAACGGATCTGGGTCGCGAACGCTATTTCCAGGGGCACGGGCTCGTCGACGCGCTGCGCGCGCTGCAGTCCGTGTGAACGTCGTCAGCCAAAACGCAATCCGGCGAATGGAGGAACAGGCCATGTTCAAGCTCGAAGCGCTGCAAGCCCTGCACGGCGACTGCCTGCTGCTGCAGTGGGGAACCGACGACGCGCCGCACCTCATGCTGATCGACGGCGGACCCACCACCGTCTACCGCGATAGCCTGCGGCCGCGCCTGGTCGAACTCATCGACGAGCACGGCGAACCACTCGTCATCGACCTGCTGATGCTCAGCCACATCGACGACGACCATATCAACGGCCTGCTCGATTTCGCCAAGGAACTCGACGACAACCGGACCAACGACCTGCACGGACGCGACCCGCTGCGGATCAAGGTCCGCCGGCTCTGGCACAACAGCCTCGAAGGCCTGCTGGACGATCCGCTCGTCGAGCGCGCCACGGCGTCGGTTACCGCCTCCATCGGCGCGGCGCTGCAGTTGCCTGTCGGCGGCTCCGAAGCGGACACCGACGCGCACTTTCACGGCAAGGTGCTCGCCTCGGTGCCGCAGGGGCAGGAGCTGCACCGCTATGCGGTGCAGCTGGGCTGGCGCCTGAACGCGCCGTTCGACGAACCGGCGCTGGTGATGCGCGGGGTCCGCGACAAACCCGTCAGGATCGAAGGCCTGACGATGGATGTCGTCGCTCCGGCCGCGGCCGAGGTCGAGGCACTGCGCATTGCCTGGAAAGCCAAGCGCCGCGACGACGGCACGCTGGCCGCGTACAGCGACCGCTCGCCGTACAACCTGTCGAGCATCGTCGTGCTGGCGAGTTTTGACGGACGCCGCATGCTGCTCACCGGCGACGCGCGTGGCGACCACGTGCTGGCGGGCCTCGAGGCGAACGGCCTGCTCGACGACGACGGACGCATTCACGTCGACCTCCTGAAACTGCCGCATCACGGCAGCAAGAACAATGTAAAAAAGGAATTCTTCGAGCGCGTCACGGCCGACCACTACGTGGTTTCCGGCGACCGCGGGCGATTCCCCAATCCCGCGCGCGACGCCATGCAATGGCTGCACGATGCGCGCGGCGACGACGACTACACGGTGCACTGCACCTATGAGATCGACGACATGCGCGCGTTGTTCGGAGACCGCCTCGTCACGCCGCGGGCGCAGGCCCGCTCGGTCACGGCCGAACTGGAGAGCGCCGTCTGACGCGCCTCTCCATCCGTGCCGGCGCACTCCGCAACGCGCGGCAAGATCGACACTGGATCGGAAAGCGCCGTCGTACCCTGTGAGCGCCCGTAGCGATCCGCCAGCGGCGCCAGCGCCCCTGGCCCGTAGCCGAAGATTCGGCACCTGACTGGCCAGCAGCCAGTCACGGCCGATTCGAGCTGCAGGCTACCGGTCCGATCCGGCAGGCCGCGACGCCGCGCCGAAAGCCTGGAAGCGCGGCCCCGTGATCCGGGTGCTGTTGAGGTCAGCCTTCCTCGTCCAGCGGCGCGTCGGTCTCGTTGGGCTCCTTGCTCTCGGCCTCACGGATCTTCGCTTCGGCCGCCTGCTTGCTGTCGCTGACGCTCGGAAGCTTGGTCGGCGCGGCCAGCAGCAGTGCCGGATCGATGCGCTTGCCAAGCCAGCGCAGGCCCAGGTGCAGATGCGGACCCGTTGCGCGGCCGGTGGCGCCGATCTTGCCGATCGCCTGGCCACGCTTGACCTCGTCGCCGGCCTTGACCGCGATCGAACCCAGGTGGAAGTTCATGCTGACGAGGCCGCCGCCGTGATCGATGTAGACGGCGTTGCCGGTGAAGAAGTGATCGGCGGCGAGGACCACCGTTCCGTCCGCCACCGCCACCACCTTGTTGCCGTTGCCGACCGGGTAGTCGCGGCCGCTGTGCAGGCTTTTGCGCTTGTGGTTGAAGGTGCGCAGGCTGCCGAAATCGTCTTCGCTGCGCGGCAGCTTGGCGGCCGGATCTTTCAGCGGCAGCGTGAAGCGCGGGGCGTCCGGCGTGCCTCCGAGGATTTTCCGGACCTCGGCGGTTTCGCGCACGGCGCGCGCCTGGTCCTCGGCCGAGAGCTCCATGTAGCGGTCGAGCGCCGGCGGCAGCTCCATGTCCACATCGGCAAATTTCGCATCTTCCACGACCAGCGCGCCGAGGTGCTGCTTGCCAGCCTTGTCCCACACGGCGATCTCGTGCCGCCCGAGGCGCGCACGGATATCCACCGGGAAGTAGCAGACCTCACCGACGGCGGCATAACGCTTGCCGTAGATGCCGCATTCGGCAGCGTCGAGCCCTGCCCAGCGTGCCACCCCGCCCTGCGGTGCGGTGACGAGATTGGACGCCGCCTGCGCAGGCAAGAGGCCCGCGGTGACCAGAAGACCCAGAACGGCCAGAGCCGCCGTCGTTGCACGAGTTCGCATAGCACTACTCCCCTACGGTTGATGACGAATCTGTGGTGGGTGACACCGATGGAAACTAACGTCCGCGCAGTGCAACGGGTTCGATATCGTCGGATCCGCGTACTTGCAGGGTCTGCATTGGCTCGTCGAAGACCCGCTGCGGCCGCGGACCGAGCCAGTAGCAGCCATGGTCACGCACGATGTCGAAGCGCAGCTGTTCGGAGTATGTGACCCCTTGACGCTCGGTCACGGGCATCACGACGAGTGCAGGGCCCGGCGTGCGGGCTGACGTCGGCGCATCCACGTCGTACGGGTCGTGCGCCGGATACGTGGATGCCGCTTCCAGCGCAACCGATGCCGAACCGGCCTTGAGCAACCTCAGCATTGCGCGCGCCTCGCCACGCGCCGCGCGCGCCGGAACGCCGCGCCACAGGGTCAGACCCGAAAGCCGTATACCGTTGCGCGTTGCCAGCGCAGAGCGCACTAGCTGTTCGAGCTGCTCCGGCGAGCGCGCGCAAGAACCGCCACCGGGTGCCGGCGCGGTGATGGCATGGGCCTGGTTCGACGCACGCTGGCGCGGTTGTGCTGCCGCACCGGGACAGCTCTGCGTGAACATCACCTCGCCATGCTCGCCAACGCAGCGCTCTATCGCCATCGCATCGCCGCTCACCGCGAGCGCCGCGACTGCAGCCACAGCCACAACCAGGACAAACCAGCGCCGACGGCTCACAGCGACGCGGTGACGATCATTCTTCCTCGTCACGGCCGACGCTGCCGTCGCGATCGTCGCCAGGAAGCTCCACCGTAGGCGTCTGCTGATCGGTCC
>NZ_JAVTWC010000045.1:0-14156 GCF_032229445.1 Tahibacter sp. | reverse complement strand
GCATGGGGAAACCCCCGGCCCACCCCGCCCCCCCCCCGACGCCCCGGCGGGGTGGGGGTTGGGCCCGGGAAACAACGTGGGGGTGGGCCCACCGGCTCCAACGCCCTCCCGCTCCGCTCTGACGATTCCCCATTCCCGGTCAGATCACGCCAAGGAAGACTTCCTCGCTCCGCTCTAACGATTCCCGATTCCCAATTCCCCATTCCCGGTTATGGCACGCTTGCGCGCCATGACCCCTTCCGTTCCCGCGCTGCGCCTGTCCAGCTTCTATTTCATGTACTACGCCGTGCTCGGCGGGTTCACGCCGTACTGGAGCCTTTATCTGAAAGACCACGGCCAGGACGCCGCCGCGATCGGCGTGCTCATGAGCCTGTGGTACGCGACGCGCATCGTCGCGCCGAGCAGTTGGAACTGGCTCGCGGGTCGCTCGTCACGGCCGATCCGCTGGCTGCAGCTTGGCTGCCTCGCGAGCGTGCTGAGCTTCTGCCTGTTCCTGCTCCCGCTGGGCTTCGCCGGACTCTTCGCGGCGATGTGCGTATTTTGCTTTTTCCATAACGCGACAATGCCGCAGTTCGAGGCAATCACGCTGTCGCACCTGCGCGGTGCGACCGAGCGCTACGGCGCGATCCGGGTCTGGGGCTCGCTCGGCTTCATCGCCGTCGTCGCCGGATTCGGCGTGCTGCTCGACCACATCGCAGTCGCCTGGCTGCCGCTGCTGATGTTGCCCCTGCTGGTCGGCGTCACCGCCTCGGCCTTCGTCAACGATTACGGCCCGGCGCAGCGCGACGCCCTGCCCGCCGCCGCCGCGGAGTTCCGCCAGCGCCTGCGCCGGCCCGAGGTAATCGCGTTCTTCATCACCTGCCTGCTGGTGCAGATCTCCTTCGGTCCGCTCTACACGTTTTTTTCGCTGTACCTGGAACAGCACGGCTACCGGCCGTCGGCGCTCGGCGCGTTCTGGGTCATCGGCGTCGCGGTGGAAGTCGTCGTGTTCTTCTTCTCGCCGCGACTGTTCCTGCGCTGGCCGGCGCAGACCGTGCTGCTGGTCGCGGTCGCAAGCGCGGCGCTGCGCTGGCTCGTGACCGCGCTGTTCCCGGAGTCGCCCGCGATCATGACGCTGGCGCAGCTAACCCACGCGATCAACTTCGCCGCGTTCTTCGCCAGCGCGATGCAGCTGATGGCGCAGTATTTCCCCGGACCACTGGCCGGGCACGGTCAGGGCGTGTTCTACGGCTTTTCCTCGGGCGTCGGCGGCGCGCTCGGCGCGCTGATCGCGGGCCAGGCCTGGCGCATCGGTGGCGGCCGCCTCGCGTTCGAAGTGGCCGCCGTGTTTGCGGCGGTCGCCGCGCTTATCGCCTGGCGCTGGGTGCGCGCGCCGCGGGAATCGGGAATCGGGAATCGTTAGAGCGGGGGCGTTGAAGCATTCAGCTCTTACCAGCTTTTACGATTCCCGATTCCCGATTCCCCATTCCCCGCTACTACGCCCTCGCGAAATCGAACGCGAGCACGTCGCGGATATCGTCGGTTTGCGCCAGGCACATGAGCAGCCGCTCGATGCCGAGCGCAACGCCGGCGCAGGCAGGCATACGGCCCAGCACCGCCAGCAGGTTTTCGTCGAGCGGCACTTCACGCAGGCCACGCTCGCGGCGGCGCGCGTTGTCGCGTTGGAAACGCGTGCGCTGTTCGGCCGCGTCAAACAGCTCGTGATAACCATTCGCCAGCTCGTAAGGTCCCAGGTACAGCTCGAAGCGCTCGGCGACCGGCGGATCGCGCAGCCGTATCCGTGCAAGTGCGCATTGGCTCGCGGGGTAGTCGTAAACCATCGTGATGCGATCGACCGGAAACTGCGGCTGGATCAGGTGCGTGATCAGCAGGTCCAGCCAGTCGTCGCGCGACAGGCCGACTGGATCGATCGAGAACCGTGCCAACGGTGCCGCAAGCTCCGCTTCGGTTGCCGAGAAGGGATCGATCGACAGGTACTGCAGGAACAGCGCGCGATAGCTGAATTTCTGCCGGTCCGGCCGACGCCGCATCATGACGAGAAGATCGGCGACGAGATCGCAGGCTTCGTGCATCAGGGTCAGGTGATCCCAGCCGACGCGATACCACTCCAGCATCGTGAACTCGGGATTGTGGCGTCGGCCCGCCTCGCCATTGCGAAATACGCGGCCGAGTTCGTAGCAATCGCCGATGCCTTCGGCCAGCAGGCGCTTGAGCGGAAATTCCGGCGACGTGCGCAGCCAACGTTCCGCGCTGCCGGCGTCGCGATGGCCGGTGAAATGTGTCGTGAAACTCTCGATGTTCGGGTCGGTATTGCCGGACGCGGAGAGCATCGGCGTCTCCACTTCGAGCACCGAACGCATCGCCAAAAAATCGCGTATCTCCCGGTAGACGCGGGCACGCAGAAAAGCCTGCCGATACGTAGCTGTCGCATTGCTCACGACGACTGTTCGGCCAGGAACGCCAGCAGGCGCGCCTCGTCCCAGACTTCCAGGCCAAGTTCAGCCGCCTTTTCGAGCTTGGAGCCCGCGCCCGGACCGGCGACAACGAAGTCGGTCTTCTTCGACACGCTGCCGGATACCTTTGCGCCAAGGGCTTCGAGCTTTTCCTTGGCCTCGTCGCGGCTCAGCGCTTCGAGCGTGCCGGTCAGTACGACAGTCTTGCCGGCGAGCGCGCCTTGCGCGATGCGTTGCGGCTCGGCGTCCGGCCAGTGCACGCCAGCAGCGCGCAGTGCCGCGATGACGTCGCGGTTATGGGTTTCGGCGAAGAACGCGACGATCCGCCCGGCCACGACCGGGCCGACGTCGGGAATCGCGCGCAGTTCATCAAGCGTGGCAGCCATGACCGCGTCGAGATTGCCGAACCAACGCGCGAGGGCCTTGGCCGTGGACTCGCCGACATCCCGTATGCCCAGCGCGAACAGGAAGCGCTCCAGCGTCGTGCTGCGGCTTTTCCCGATCGCATCGAGAAGATTCTCGGCCCAGCGCGTGGCAACCTTGCCCTTCCTGACCGTCTCCGGAACGCTGCCGCTGCGTTCCTGGCCGAGGCGGCGCAGTTCGGTCAGGTCGTCGAGGCGCAAGGCATACAGATCGGCCGGACTGTGCAGGCTGCGTGCGGCTTCGCCGTCGCGCAGGAACGGCAGCTCGACCATGTCGTCGATGATCTCGCCGCCGAGGCCTTCGATGTCCATCGCGCGACGCGCAGCAAAGTGGAAAATGGATTCCTTGCGCTGCGCCGGGCAGAACAGGCCGCCGCTGCAGACCAGGGCGACGCCCTCCTCATATTCGATCCCGGCCTTGGTCTGCTTCTTCACCTTCTGCACCCGGACCAGCGCCGCATCGCAGACCGGACAGCGATCGGGGAACTGCCAAGGTTGCGTGCCGGCGGGGCGTTTCTCCGGGATCACCTTGACGATTTCCGGAATCACATCGCCTGCGCGTCGCACGATCACCGAATCGCCCAGGCGCATATCCAGCCGCGCGATCTGGTCGGCGTTGTGCAACGTGACGTTGCTGACGGTCACGCCGGCCACCTGCACGGGTCTGAGCCGCGCGACCGGCGTGGCAGCGCCGGTGCGGCCGATCTGGATCTCGATGCCGAGCAGTTCCGTCGATTGCTCCTGCGCCGGAAACTTGTGCGCGATGGCCCAGCGCGGCGCGCGCGAAACGAAGCCCATCGTGCGCTGGCCAGCGTAGTCGTCGAGCTTGTAGACCACGCCGTCGATATCGTATGGCAGGTGATCGCGGCGCTCGCCGATCCGGCGGTAGTAGGCGATCAGCCCGGCGAACCCCTGCGCGGTGGAGGCCTCCGGAGCTACCGGAAAACCCCAGTCGCGCAATTGCGCAAGCGCGGCGCTGTGACGCTCGCCGAGGTTCTGCTCCGGGGTGGCCGGCAGATACACGGCGTAGGCATAGAACGCGAGCGGACGCTTGGCGGTTTCCTGCGCATCCTTCTGGCGCAGGCTGCCGGCGGCGCCATTGCGCGGATTGGCTAGGACTTTCTCACCGCTGTCGCGCGCCTTGGCGTTGTAGGCCTCGAATGCTGCGCGCGGCATGTAGACCTCGCCGCGCACTTCGAGCTGCGCCGGCCAGCCGCTGCCGCGCAGGCGCAGCGGTATCGTCTTGATGGTGCGCAGGTTGGCGGTGACGTCTTCGCCCTTGGCGCCGTCGCCGCGCGTGGCGCCACGTACGAACAGGCCGTCGTCGTAGCGCAGGCTGATCGCAAGGCCGTCAAGCTTGGGTTCGACGGAGAATTCCGGCTCGCTCAGACCGAGCGTGTTCTCGATGCGGCGCACGAAATCGCCGATCGTGGCGAAGCGCACGGCATCGTCTTCCGCACTGGTATCGTCGAAGGCGTTGTTGAGCGACAGCATCGGGATGTCATGCACGACTTCGGCGAAATCGCGCGAGGCCGTGGCGCCGACGCGCTGGGTCGGCGAGTCCTCGGCCTGCAACTCGGGGTACGCGGTTTCCAGCGCGACCAGCTCGCACATCAGCGCGTCGTAGTCCGCGTCGGGAATGCTGGCGTCGTCCAGCACATGGTAGCGGTAGTTGTGTTCGGCCAGTTCGGCGCGCAGTTCGGCGGCGCGTTGGGCGGGATTTCGGCTCATGCGGAACTCGGGTCGGTCGCGAAAGGAGGCGTGGCGGCGAGGCCGCCGCGCCGGATCGTGCAGGAGTCTACCGGCTGGTTGCAGGTTTCCGTGCAGTACGGAATGCTAGCCCGACTTCACGGAGAGCTGACATGGCGAAGAAGGGCTGGGCCGCGTTTCCCTACGCCGACAAGGCATACGACTACACCGGCGATTCGCTGGCCAAATCCTGGAAGACCTTGCATGCGGGCGACCAGGAACCGTTTCCCGACGACACTCACATGGCCCGGCTGTTCAAGACCAACCCTAAGCTCGGCAAGGACGCGGCCGCCGCCGCGAGTGCGTTGCAGGAAGCCTGGCGCGCCTTCCACCGCGGCGATTTCGAAGCTGCCTTCGAGCAGGGCAAGGCATTGAAAGCGCTCGGCGCCTCGGTCGCGATCAAGGCGGCGGGAATCCATGCAACGTATCTCGTCGACGGGGAGAAGGAAAAGCTCGCGCGCTACGAAGCGCTCGCGGCACTCGCCGAAGAGGCCATCGCCGCCCTGCCCGGCGAAGCCAACAGCCACTACCGCCGCGCGTTTGCGATCGGCCGCTACAGCCAGTGCATCTCGATCACCAAGGCGCTGGCCCAGGGCCTGGCCGGCAAGGTGAAGGAATCCCTGGACGCGACGCTGGAACTCGCGCCCAAGCATGCCGAAGCGCAGACCGCGCTAGGCCTGTACCACGCCGAGATCGTCGGCAAGGTCGGCGGCATGCTGGCCAAGCTGACCTACGGCGCCAGCGCCGCGGTCGCCGAGAAACACCTGACTGAAGCGACCCGGCTGACCCCGGCTTCGCCGATCGCCTGGATCGAATTCGGCAACGGCCTGTTGCTGCTGCACGGCGACAAGCGCGAAGACGCGGTGGCGGAAGCCTATTCGAAGGCTGCCAAGCTCAAACCGCGCGATGCAATGGAAGCACTCGACGTGGCCTGGGCCAAGGATCAGTTGGCCTGAGGGCAGGAAATTAGTGAAAAAGCGGAGTGAAGACGAGTGAAAACGCGGGCGAGCCACGCGTTTTTCACTCCTCTGCCCCGCTTTCTTCAATTGCCTCCACTTCCGCGCAGCGTGGCCGCATTGGGCAGGCCTGACGGTCCCGGCGATTTCATCTGCAAGCGGCGCACTTCGGTTTCCGAACTGCGCCGCGCGCGTTGCTGGTCGGCGTAGGTCTGGCATTTGTCCTTGCCCAGATGCGAGCCGGTCGGGCGTTCGCGCGAACAGATCAGGCGGCGTCCGTCGTTGCGGGTCAGCACGGCGTTGACGCTTTCCTGTGCCTGCAGCAGTTCAGCCTTGTCGCCATCGCGGAACGACGCCGCGTCGGTATGGCGTGCCAGCACCGCGGCAATGGTATCGAGGTTTCGCTCGACCTCGACGCGTTCGGCGTCCGACACGAATTCGTAGTGCCCGCCCGGCCGCATTTGCTGGCGGATCGCGGCAGCCTGGTCGTCGAACAGGGTCTTGCTCTCCGCGGTCAGGGGCCGCTCGACACGCTCCTTCGCCGGCGCCGCCGCAGCGAACAGCAGGCTGACTGCAACCAGCAACGCTGCCGGATGGATGCACTTCATCGTATGCTCCGCAGAAAGGGACAGGCGGCTCATTGTCGCCAGCAACCGCAGCCGGCCGCGTTGCCGAAGCTGCGAACAGTCGAACCGTATCGTAGTGCCGCCGTTTCGCGCGGCCTGGAACCTCCATGAGCACCAGCAAATCCGGCCCCGACAGCAACCGTCTCGACCGCATCGTCGCCCAGGCGCGCGCCGACGCGAGCGAACGCGAGAAGGGCTATCGCGAACGCGCCCTCAAGATGTACCCCTGGATCTGCGGCCGCTGCGCGCGCGAATTCACGCGCACCAACCTGCAGGAACTCACGGTCCACCACCGCAACCACAACCACGACGACAACCCGGCCGACGGCAGCAACTGGGAGCTGCTCTGCGTCTACTGCCACGACAACGAGCATTCGCGCTACATCGACCACACCGGCAACAACGACGAAGCGCAGGTCGCTGCGGCGACGTCGAACCCGTTTGCCGCGCTGCGCGAACTGATGGCGAAGAAAGGCGGCTGAGCAACAGGCACACTGCCCCAGGCTCGCCTGGGGCAGAGAAAGACGCTCCTCATGTCTGCGAAATGATAAAAATCACCAAAGCCGCAAACGGAACGACACCGTAAGCCGCCATGCGCAGCGTCGGCACCTCGCGTGCCGGGCCTCGCGGCTTCAGACCGAACAGCGGACGCAGCCAGCTGACGCGGCGGATCAGGTATTCGTGCAGCAGATGACAGCCGGCGACGGTGCCGAGGGTCACGAGCAGGCACTCGAACACGCCGCCGAGCTTTAGCGGAACCAGCCAGTAGGCGATCAGCACGATCAGGCTCTGGTGCAGCATGTACCAGGGATAGACCGCTTCGTTCGCGCGTGGCAGCCAGGCGAATGGGCGGTTCAGCAGCGCATGGGCCCAGCCCAGGATGGCCAGCAGCATGGCCCAGACGTAGAAATTGCGCAGCGTCACGATGAGCAGTTCGTGCCAGTACGGGATCTCGTCGGGAATGCCATGTCGCACGAACGAATAGACACCGAACAGGACCAGTGCCAGGACTAGCGCGATACGGCGCAGGCGCAGCGCCTCGCTCCAGAAGGCGTTGCTGCGCGCGATGACGAAGCCGTAGAGGAACACGGTGAAGTAGACCGCGTTGCGGTACCAGTCGTGGATGAAGTCGCCGTTCTCAGGGAAGCGTTCCTGCAGCGTGACGGTGTAGAACAGCAGCGGCAGCGCCGGCAGCAGCAGCAAAGCCGCGCCGCGCAGACCGGCAAAGCCCTCGGCCAGCCGCTGTCCCCAGCGGCTGCGCAGCAGCGGCAGCAGCACGGCAAGCCCCAGCGTATACATCCACAGATAGGCCAGGTACCACAGGTGGTTCCAGGTATAGCCGTGCTGCCAGCCGTCGAACGCGTTCTCGGGCCAGCGCCTGGCGCTGTAGTACTCAGCCAGGAATGCGAAGAACCCGGGCTCGACCACACCGTTGGTCACGCCCTGCACGTAGGGCTGTACCGGAACCACGACGAGGATGCCGAAGGTCAGCGGCAGCAGCAGGCGCCAGCTGCGCAACGCGAGGAAGCGGCCGGTCTGGCCCGGCTTGAGCAGGAAGGCCGCGGCGATGCCGGAGATCAGGAAGATCAGATCCATGCGCCAGCGGTTCATGAACAGCATCGGCAGCTGCAGTGCCTCGGACAGGTAGGCACTCTTGATGTGCCAGCCCCACTCATGCACGTAGAGCATGCCGATGTGATAGAGGATGAGAAAGGCGAAAGCGATGACGCGCAACGCGTCGATATCGTGGCGGCGTTCCATGGCGACTCCATTGAGGATGCCGCGAGGCTGCCGGGCGCGGCCTTGCGGTCCCAGCGCCAAGGGCTTGATTGCATGGGATTGGGGACAAGCGGCGGAGGGCTGGGATGAACAGCGGACGCGGGCCGGGCCGGCTCCGTAGAATCCGCGGATGACTGACACCCCGAACTGGCTGGAGCGTTACCAGCCCTGGCGCCGCAGCGCCGAGATCAGCTTCTGGATTGGCGCCTTTCTGGTCAACGCCGTGCTCAACAGCCTGACCGTGATCATGGACGTGCAGCGCGCGGCGCTGGCCTTCGCCGCCTGGAAGCCAGTGGTCTGGGAGACCTCCAGCGGTTTTCTGATGCTATTGCTGGTCCCCGCCATCGTGCTGTTCACGCGCCGCTATCCCCTGCATCAGGACACCTGGCGACGCTATCTGCCCTATTACCTGGTCGCGAGCGTGGTCTGGTCGCTGCTGCATGTGCTGGGCATGGTCGCGCTGCGCAAGTTCGTTTACGCGCTGCAGGGCGAGCACTACGACTTCGGCTACTGGCCGATGGAACTCGTCTATGAATACATGAAGGACGTGCGCGAGTTCGTCGCCACGGTCGCGCTGATCCACGCCTACCGCTTCATCCTGCTGCGCGTGCAGGGCGAGGCCAGCCTGCTCGACGAACCCGACGTCGGACCACCGGTCGACGCGGTCGAACGGCCCGAGCGCTTCCTCGTGCGCAAGCTCGGCCGCGAATTCCTTGTCGCCGCCAATGACATCGAATGGATCCAGGCCTCGGGCAACTACGCCAACCTGCGCGTGCGCGGCCGCGACTACCCGCTGCGCAGTACGATCGCCGGCGTCGAGACGCGGCTGGATCCGCTACGCTTCGCGCGCGTGCATCGCAGCTACATCGTCAATCTCGACCAGGTCACGATGATCGAGCCGCTGGATACTGGCGATGCGCGCCTGCACCTGAAGGACGGCACTACCTTGCCCTGTAGCCGGCGCTATCGCAGCGGCCTGCGCGACAGGGCCGGCAGCAGCGCTGGCATCTGACACGTCAGTACCGCTACCCTGGAGCACATGGACACCGTGCGCTATCTGCAACTCGACGTGTTCGCCGAAAGAGCCGGCGGTGGCAATCCGCTGGGCGTGGTCATCGGCGCCGGCGCCTGGAGCGACGCGACCATGCAGCGCTTCGCAACCTGGACCGGCCTCGTAGAGACCACGTTCCTGCTGCCGCCGGTCCGTCCCGAAGCCAGCTATCGCGTACGCATCTTCACGCCGCAGCGCGAGATCGCATTCGCCGGCCATCCCACTATCGGCAGCGCACACGCGGCGCTCGAAACCGGCCTCGTGCCGGCCGGCAGCACGGAACTGGTGCAGGAATGCGGCGCCGGCCTGCTGCCGATCCATATCAGCCAGGACAGCAAGGGCCGCGTGGTTTCCGTCCAGGCGCCGCGCGCACGCCGGATCGAACCGGATGTGCTGCACGCCAAGCTCGTGCGCGCGATCCTCGACCGCACGCCACTCGGCAGCCTGTTGCCCGGCTTCGTCGAAGGCGGCCGGCGCTGGTGGATCGCCGAACTCGCCGACGAGGCGACCCTGCGCGAATGGCAGCCCGACCACGCGGCGATCGCGCGCCTGGCCAAGGCCAGCGACAGCCTGGGACTTTGCGTCTTTGCGCGCTGCAACCAGCCCGACTACGAAATTGCCGTACGCGCGTTTCCGGCCGGCGTGGGCATTGTGGAAGATCCCGCATCGGGCGCCGCCAACGGCCTGATCGGCGCGTGGATTGCGGCAGGTGAACCGGACGGCGCGCTCGCGCGCGGCTATCGCGTCAGCCAGGGCCGCGAGATCGGCCGAGACGCGCGCATCGGCATCCGCATCGACGCGGACGGCACGGTCTGGGTCGGCGGCATGACCCATACGGTGATCGACGGACAGTTGAGCTGGCGCTGAGCGCTCGCCACAGACCGCGATCTTGCGCCAGCGGTCAGTCGAAACCGGACTACAACGTGCGCGTCTGGCCGCCGTCCACGTCGAGCACGGCGCCGTGGCAGTACGCGGCCAGCGGCGATGCGAGGAAGGCCACCGCGGCCGCGATTTCCTGTGGGGTACCGAAGCGCGCGACGCGTAGTGACGTCGCGATTTCCTGCGCTGCCAGTACTTCGTCGATGCCGCGCTCGCGTGCCTGGTTGCGCACGCGTGCCTGCATCCGCTCGGTCGCGATCGCGCTGGGGTTCACCGCATTGACGCGGACGCCGTCGACGACGCCGCGATCGGCCAGTGCCTTGGTCAGGTTCAGCAGCGCGGCGTTGACTGCACCACCGATCGTGAACTCGGCACTGCCGGTGCGGCCGCCGATCCCGACCACGTTGACGATTGCGCCCTGCGCAGCCCGCAACGCCGGCCATGCCACACGGCACAGGCGCATGGCACCGTAGAATTTCAGCGCGAAGCCGTCGTGCCAGGCCGCATCGTCGAGCGTGAGGAAATCGCCGCGCACGGTGGCGCCGGCGTTGTTGATGAGCAGGTCGAGGCGGCCGTACGCGGCCAGCGCGGCGCCGAGCGCGTAGTCGGCGGCGGTGTCTTCGCGCAGGTCGACCGCGAGCGCGAGTCCGCGTGTCGGCAGGCCGGCGACGAGGTCGGCCAGCACCTCGCTTGAACGCGCGACGGCAACGACGTGCGCGCCTTCCCCGGCGAGCGTCTCGACGATCGCGCGACCGATGCCGCGGCTCGCGCCGGTGACCAGCGCGACCTTGCCGTGCAGTTGCAGATTCATGCGATGACCGTATCCGCCAGGAAAGCTCGCGGCCTCAGCCGCGGATCTCGAAGCGGGCTCGGAAAATCGTGTCCTCCACGCCTTGCGGCAAGCCATCGGGCGTGCCTTCCAGCGCGCCGGCAAGGATCCAGTCGTGCACCAGCGCCTGTTCCGCGACGGGAATCGGCGGGCGCTGACGCGGCATGCGCACGCCGACATCGACGATCTCGCAATTGAGCTTGGTGAACAGCAGGCTTTGGAACGGCTGGCTCGGCACGACGCGAATCAAGGTGTCGTCCTGGCTGCTGTGTTCGTTGTAGAGGAAGAACCAGGAATTTGGCGGATCGAGGAACAGGTCGGCCGCAGCATTCCCGCCTTCGACATCGACATGACAGTTCGCGCAACGCGTGCTCCAGATCGGCTGGATCTGGGTGTTGTAATCGACGTTCTGGCGCATCGGCACGCTGTCGAGGCTGTCGCACTCGTCAGCAGCCGGTGCGATGGACAGCGGAGTCCAGGCCAGCACCGCCGCCGGCACCAACAGTGCCAGCAGCAAAACTACGCGCCGGAGGACCGTGTTCATCGCACGACCGCTCCCTGCGAGCGCAGCGAACGCGCGATCAGGCCGATCCCGCCAAACAGCAACACCAGCATCAGCAAGGTGTTGAACAGGCTGGTCGACAGGAAATACACGCGCAGGTTGACGATCACACCCGCGAATATGATGACGAGGCCGGCGAGGACGAGCAGCCAGCCCAGCACCGAGCGGCCATCGAAGAACAGCAGGCCGACGCCGAAGATGAAAGGCAGCAGCGACAGCCCGAAACTGTTATAGCCCCAGATTCCCCAGTTGCCGCCACTGACGACGACCTGATTCATCAGCAGCCAGCCGCCGGCCACGGCCAGCGCGAAACCGATCAGAAACTGTCCTATGCCACCCGGCGTGCCGCCGGCTCCGCTGATCGCCACTGTCGTACTCCCCCGGAAAAACGCGCTCAGTTTTACGGTCTGCGGCGGAGCAGGTCAAACCGCGCAGTGCCCGACTGCGACCTTGGTCGCGCTTGCTCTGCCGTCAGACGACCTCATCAACCCTTCCGCGACCCAGAATGAGGGGAAATCGGCCTCTGTCGCGTCATCACAGGTAATCGACACCACTGCGGACAGACTCGCAACCACTATGAGCGCCTCGAAGGCTCTGGCTTCATCCCTACTCCCCGGCGGCAACGCCCTGCGGAGTTTCTCGCCCCGGCAACGCCGCCTGCGTCATCGCATCCCGCGCACCGTCGTTCCTGCGTCTCCTGCCAGCAACGGCGTCTCCCTGCTCACCCTCTGTCTGGTGGCTGGAATCTCCCTGCTGCTTGCGCTGCTGGCTTGCAGTTTCGTCGTGACCGGCCTTGCGGTCTGGGTCGCGAACGGCGCCGCCGAGTGGCTCGCTGCCGCGGTTCCCGCGCTGCTGGCTGCGCTGCTGTTCGGGTTCGCGTTCCAGATGGCGCGCCTGCTGCAACCGCGCGACCGCTGAACTCTCGCGTGTCTCCCACCAATGCGGCCGGTGACAATCCGGACAACGTCGTCACACGGTGGTTCGGGCCTGCGTTTTACCAATTGCATCCTTTGCTGCAAGCGCTGCATCACCGCGGCGGCATTCTGTGCGGCGATATCGCGATCGACACCGGCGGTGGCCTGGCCGGGTTAATCGGCCGCCGTCTGGCGCGCCGCCTCGGGATGCCGTTGGGCCGCTCGCGCTGCGGCTTCGAAGTACAGATCGTGCACGAGGCCGACGCGCTGCTGTGGCGCCGCCGGTTCGACGATGGCGGCATGATGATTTCCCGCTTCGTCGGCAATGGCCATTTCCCGACCGGCAGCTGGACCGAACAGACCGGTCCGTTGCAGCTGAGCCTCGGCGTCAACATCGTCGACGGCGGCTGGCGCTGGCGTTTGCGCGAGGCGCGCTGGCATGGGTTGCGCGTTCCGCTGGCCCTGTTGCCGCGATCGCGGGCCGGCAAGCACATCGTCGACGGACGCTATGCGTTCGAGGTCGAATTCCGGCTACCGTTGCTCGGCCGCGTGCTGCGCTACGGCGGCCTGCTCGATGCGCAGCCCGCCGACCCCTGAAGCGGCGGCGGCACGACGGATTCCTCGAGCCCGATGCCCGCGGCGCGCAAGACTCACAGCATCGGCAGTTTCAGTCCCTGCTCGCGCGCGCATTCCTGCGCGATTTCATAGCCGGCGTCGGCATGACGCATGACCCCGGTGCCCGGATCGTTCCACAGCACGCGCGCCAGTCGCCGGTCGGCCGCCTCACTGCCGTCGCAGACGATGACCACGCCGGAATGCTGGCTGTAGCCCATGCCGACGCCGCCGCCATGGTGCAGCGATACCCAGGTCGCACCGCCGGCCGTGTTGAGCAGCGCATTGAGCAGCGGCCAATCGGAAACCGCGTCGCTGCCATCGCGCATCGCCTCGGTTTCGCGATTGGGGCTGGCGACCGAACCCGAGTCCAGATGGTCGCGACCGATCACGACCGGCGCGCTCAGTTCGCCATTGCGCACCATCTCGTTGAAAGCCAGGCCGAGCTTGTGGCGCAGGCCCAGGCCGACCCAGCAGATGCGCGCCGGTAGACCCTGGAAGCTGATGCGCGAGCGCGCCATGTCCAGCCAGTTGTGCAGGTGCGCGTCGTCGGGAATCAGTTCCTTGACCTTGGCGTCGGTCTTGTAGATGTCTTCCGGATCGCCGGACAGCGCGACCCAGCGGAACGGACCGATGCCGCGGCAGAACAGCGGCCGCACGAAGGCCGGCACGAAGCCCGGGAAATCGAAGGCGTTCGCGCAGCCTTCGTCCTTGGCCATCTGGCGGATGTTGTTGCCGTAGTCGAAGGTCGGAACGCCCTGCGCATGGAACGCGAGCATCGCTTCCACGTGCACGCGCATCGAGCGCTTGGCGGCGTCGCGTGTACCTTGCGGATCGGCCACGCGACGCGCCAGCCACTGCTCCACGGTCCAGCCGCTCGGCAGGTAGCCGTTGACCGGATCGTGCGCGCTGGTCTGGTCTGTCACCGCATCCGGGCGCACGCCGCGGCGCACTAGCTCGGGCAGCACGTCGGCCGCGTTGCCGAGCAGCGCGATCGACTTGGCTTCGCCCGCGGCGGTGTACTTTGCGATACGCGCGAGCGCGTCGTCGAGGTCGCTCGCCTGCTCGTCGACATAGCGCGTCTTGATGCGGAAATCGATGCGGCTCTGCTGGCATTCGATAGTGAGCGAGCACGCGCCGGCCAGCGAAGCGGCGAGCGGCTGTGCGCCACCCATGCCGCCGAGGCCGGCGGTGAGTATCCATTTGCCGCGCAGGCTGCCGCCGTAGTGCTGGCGACCCAGTTCGACAAAGGTTTCGTAAGTGCCCTGGACGATGCCCTGGCTGCCGATGTAGATCCACGAGCCGGCCGTCATCTGGCCGTACA
>NZ_JAVTWC010000044.1:0-14249 GCF_032229445.1 Tahibacter sp. | reverse complement strand
GACCCGGAGCCGCGTGGTGACCGAGACGTCCGAAGGATGGACCCTGGTGGGAGCGCACGGCAATCTGTCCGCGCAGTACGAGCACACGATGATCGTTACCCGGGGCGAGCCGATCGTCGTCACGCGGCATTAGGGACATTTTTGCGAGACCGCCGTCATTTCGGCGGTCGTTTGATGTCGACTTCACACGATCAGGCAAGAGTCCCGGCAACTCCATGTTCGGGACGTCCTCATGCCGCGTTGTTTCCTTCCCGGTCTGCTCGCCTTCTGCCTTGTCGCGATGCCTTGCGCCGCGCTGGGCATGCCCGGCGATCCGGCAGATGACGTGCAGAAGATTCTTTCATCGGAACGGCTGGCGGGTGCCGCATGGAGCCTCGTCGACGGAGCGGAGATACACATCGGCGCCGCAGGCACGCGCGATGCGGAGCGCGGCACCGCGATGCGCGCGGGTGATCGCGTGCATGTCGGCTCGATCACCAAGACGCTGGTCGCGCTAGGGCTGCTGCGGCTGGCGAGCGAGGGGCGGATCGATCTGGACGCTCCGGTGTCAGCGGTGCTTGCGGATATCGCATTCCGGAATCGCTGGGAGGAAACGGATCCCGTCCGCATTCGCCATCTGCTCGATCACACCGCGGGGCTCGAGGACGCGCGGCTCTGGCAGATGTTCAGTGCGCGTGTCTCGCCCGATGACCCGCTCGCCGCCGCCTTCACGCGCGATGCATCGGTGCTGCAGGTCCGCACTCTGCCGGGAGAGCGCTTTTCCTATTCCAACATCGGCTATGGCCTGGCGGGAATGATGATCGAGCAGGTCACCGGGGTGCGCTATGAAAAATGGCTGGCGGAACACTTGCTCGCGCCGCTCGGCATGCGTGACAGCAGTTTCGCTTTCGTGAGTCAGACGGGCCCCGCGCGTGATGCACTCCTGGCCTGGGGGCATCAGGACGATCTGACGCCCGTGCCGGCGATGCCGATCGCACTGCGCCCCGCGGGGCAGTTCACCACCACCGCACGGGACATGGCGATCCTGGCGCGCTTCCTCATGGGTGACGGACGCCTGGACGGTGCGGTCTTCGTACGATCCGATCTGCTGCGCGCCATGGGCCGGCCGACCGGTACGCAGGCGGCGCGTGCGGGACTCGACACGGGCTACGCGCTGGGCCTGGTCCGGCGCGATCGCGGCGGCGTGATCGGGCTGTGTCATGCCGGCAATATCGTCGGTTACCACGCGATGCTCTGTCTGTATCCGGAGCAGCAGAAGGCGTTTTTCGTATCCATCAACACCGACAGCGAGACCGCCGACTACGCGCGGATCGATGCGGCCATGATGCAGGCCCTCGGATTGGAGCCATCGCGTCAGAGCGATACCGCGAGCACGGTGGACGTTTCGCCCTGGCTGGGCCGCTACGTACCGGCGCCCAGCCGCTTCGCCATCCAGCGCTATGCGGATCTCCTGGCTGGCGGTGTTTCGCTGGAACGCGACAGCGTCGGCCTTGCGGTTACGCCTTTCATGGGAAGCCCGCAACGGCTGGCACCGGCTGGCGGTCATCTCCTCAAAGGCGAGGGACGCGTGGCGCCATCGCACGTCCTGCTGCGGGACGCCGACGGAATCCCCCTGTTGAGCCAGGGGACACGGACGTTCCGGATGATCGGCACGCTCCCGCTGGTCTGGCTCTGGGGAACGTTGGCGCTGGGAACGATCGGTATCGCGCATTTCGCGATCGTCGCTCCGGTCCTTGCGCGACGCCGGCGCAGCGCGGTGATCGGACCTGGCACCGCCGGTGTATTCGGGCTGCTCGGCGCGGTATCGCTGCTCGTGTTTCAGCCTTTGGGGAGTCTCGGCGATCCGACGGCTACGAACATCGTGATCGCACTCGCGACGCTGTCGCTTCCGCTCGCGATGCTGTGGCAGGCAATTGCCGAAGGCATGAAGCGTCGGATGTACTGGCGACTGAACCTGGCTGCGAGCGTGGCCGTGCTGCTGCTCTGTACAGTGCTCATGAACTACGGACTGATACCGCTCATGCTCTGGTGCTAGGCGGACTCCGACGCTTGGCGCCACGTTGGTGTCAGGCGAAATCGTCCACTTTCGAACGCCGCATTTGTTGCAACAAGCGCAGAACAGTCGTTGCTCCTATCGGCGAGCGAAAGGAAAATTTCGCCTACGCAATCGGCGCTGTTCAAAGCGCGCAAAGACACGTTTTGCCGAAGATTCCGAAGTGATTTTGTATGCCAATATCCCCGCCGCCGACCGGCACCACCAGGGGGATTTCGCATGGCATTCGTTCCGATTCCGGGCAGTTACTACTTTCTCGTGGCCGAGCACAGCAACAAGGTGCTCGAAGTGGCGGGAGCATCGGGCGCGCAGGGCGCGGTGATCCAGCAGAACGCACCGGCGAAGGCGTTTCCGGATTCGTTCCACCAGCAGTTCATGTTCAACGAGAACGGTAGCGAACGCGTCTACGTGCTGCGCGTACGCCATTCGCAGCAGGTGATCGACGTCGAGGCCGCGTCGAAGAACGACGGCGCGAAGGTGCAGCAGTATTCCTGGCATGGCGTGGATCACGAGCGCTTCCGCGTGATCGACGCGGGTGATGGCAGTTTCTTCCTCGAGGCCGTGCACAGCGGCAAGGTGCTCGATGTCGACCATGCCGACATGGGCAACGAGAAGCGCGTCATTCAGCAGGCCAACCACTCACCGGCACCAACACGCATCAACGCTTCCGTGCCGTGATGGCCGAGGAGGGTTTCGACCCGAAGGAACTGCCGACTTTCACCAATCCCAGCCAGATCGTGCGTGATGTCACGCTGGGCATCGCAGGGCTGATCCCCGAAGCGGGCGGCGCCGTGAAGGGGCTCGTCGGCTTTCTGTGGAAAGACGCCACCTCCACGATGATCTGGAACCAGGTGTTGCGCTATATCGAAGCCTATGTCGAAAGCCGGCTCGAAGAGGCGCGCATCACGGCGCTGCGCAACACCGTGGAAGGCGCACGCACGAACCTGCGCGAGTTCGTGAAGCTCACCAACGGCGCGGAGAAGGCGACCAAACTCGTCTCGACGATCACGGCGCTGAACCTGGTGGACCGGCCGTTTTTCAATCGCGAGTCGGCCGAACGCACGTTGAGCTATTTCGTCGCGATCGGCACGATCAAGCTCACCCTGCTGCAGGAGCAGGCGCGCTTCTATGCCGAGAATGCCGGACTTGCCAAGGACGACAACAAGGAAGCGCACCTGGAGGCGCTGCGCCTGGGCATCACCGAATACACGGTAGCGGCGCGGCATCTGCGCGCTGACATCATGAAAGCCCGGCTGGATCGCATCGGCGGCAACTTCACCGCAAGACCGGTCGGCACCAGCTACCACGATTTCACCTACGAGGTGACGCTGAAGGATGGCGCCGACAATCGCGAAATGATGTTGCGCAGCAGCCGCAACGGCGATATCGAGCCGACCAAGCAACGTGTTCTGGCTCAGCGCAAGCAGGTGGTCGAAGCGCAGTACGGGGCCAAGCTCGACGCCATCCTCGCGCCCTCGTTGACCTGGGAATCGTTCGACCCGGACCGGAAACGTCCGGTCAAGCAGACGGTCACGCGCAAGGTCGGGCCCTGGGGCACGCTGCATACGGATACCTCACTCGCCGGCGGCCAGGGCATCGCCAGGATCGAACTGTGGTCCGACAACCAGCTGCGTGGTATTCGCATCACCAACCGCAAAGGCCATCAGCAGATGTGCGGCGCGCAGAAGGGCAACAGCGTGTCGATCACGCTGAAGACCGGTGAAGTGATTACCGGCGTGTATGGCAGCGCGTACTACTACGTGCATTCGCTGTTCCTCGAAACGAGTTTCGGCCAGCGCATCGGTGCCGGCGAATTCCACCGCGCCTATCGCTTCCAGGCTGATCTTCCGCCCGAACTGCGCGCGGGCGTGGTCGACATCCACGGCGCCGGCAGTTCGGTCGCGGTGGACGGGTTGCGCTTCGACTTCGACTACGAGTTGGAAACCACGCCGGCGGCATCCGCATTGCTTGCCGTGATCGCGCCGTTGTGGTCACCGTCGGTACCGCCGCCGGGCACACCGGAACGCGAATTGGCGGTGGATACGATTGCCGATCCGACCCGCAAACCCCTCAGGACGATGAAGAAGGCGGCGGCGCCGACGAAAGCTGTTGCGTCGAAGAAAGCCAGCAGTCCCTCGTCGAAAGTGGTGGCGAAGAAGGCCGGGGTGAAGCGCACCGAAATATCTGCGAAGCCGGGTGCGAAGGCGGGAAAGGCAGGGGCGGTCAAGAAGGCGATGAAGCCCAATCCGAAGCCTGCGCGGCGTTGAGCGCCTTCGGTTCCACTGTCTGATCTGATCCGCCACCTTCGTGGGAATGTGGTGGACAGGGCAAAACCACTCTGGCCTTTCTCCACCACTGCACGCCGCGGCGGCACCGATTCCGGAAAGCTGCCCCGGCGCTCAGCCGAACAGCATTGGTGGTGCAGGGGCGCCGGCAGCCGGCGCCTGGTCCATTCGCCGGACGCCGCATCAAGCCCGCGCTTGCTCCAGCCTGCTCATTGCTCGCGGTTCGCCGCAGGTTCGGCCTGCAGTGCCACTCGGGCATCGCGCAACGATCGCCTGTGCGGGATAGAAGGCGGCAGGGGCCCGTTGCCGCGGTGGGCTGCCTTGAACCGCGCGGAAGTCAGCAATGCGGCCGGTTCGCGCTTCGAGCGTCGCGCGGAATACGTCGCACGCGACAGTGCGCGCGGTGGTTGTGGGCAGACGCGGATGACGTAAACGCCGACCCGACCGCCCGTGGCCTCAGATCCTGACACCCTTGCGGATACTGCGGCCAATCGGCGAGTGACGAAAATTGCGCGCTCGCGGGATGCTGCGACCGATCATCGCGGCGCCGCATCTGCTGACGCACTTACGACTCGCAACGGATGAAAATCATGCTCGGACAATGGGTGCTCGGCGCTGTGATGTGGCTGTCGGCGATGGCCGGCGCGATGGCCGCTGCAGAAAATCCGGCTGACGTAAGACCGGTCGACAAGGCGGTGCTGAGTGCTGCCGTAGCGGCACGCCTGGAACAGGCTCTGGCCGCGGGTTTCAGCGGCAGCGTGCTGATCGCCGACGCCGACTCGGTCGTGTTCGAACACAGCTACGGCCAGGCCGATCCCGCGAACGGCGCGCCGGTGCGCGCAGACACGCGCTTCAATCTCGCCTCGAGCGGAAAGATGTTCACCGCGGTCGCCGTGCTGCAGCTGGTGCAGCAGGGCAAGCTAGACCTGGATGCGCCCATAGGCCGCTATCTGCCGGATTGGCCCGTGGCCCGCGTGCGTGACACGGTCACGCCGCGTCAGCTGCTTACACACACGTCCGGACTGGGCTCGTATTGGGGCGCGTCGTTCCAGGCGGCGCGGGCGACGCTCAGGACACTCGGCGACTATGCGCCGCTGCTGGCACAGGAGCCGGCCTTCGAGCCCGGCCAGGGTTGGCAATACAGCAACAGCGGCTTCATGCTGCTGGGATTGCTGGTCGAAGCTGCGTCGGGCGAGGACTATTACGACTATGTCGCGAAGCATATTTTTGAACCGGCCGGCATGCGCGACAGCGGCTATTTCGAGCTCGACGGCAAAGCAGAACGCGTCGCCATTCCGCACCACGGCGGCGGCGGCGCGGAAAAGGATCGACGCTACGCGATGCCTGAACCCCGCGGTGGCGGTGCAGGCGGCGGCTATTCCACACCGAAGGACCTGCTGCGCTTCCATCGCGCACTGACCAGCGGCACGTTGCTGGATGCCAGGACCTACGCATTGCTGATGTCCGCCGTACCACTCCCGTCCGCCGAGCGCGGTCGTCCGCCCCACGGCTTGGGCATGCTGCGCTATGAGGTTGGCGAGGACGTCGCCTACGGTCACCCGGGCGGCGCGCAAGGCATAGGCGTGGACTTCCGCGCCGGATCTTCTTCAGGCTGGGCCCTGATCGTCATGAGCAATGTCAGCGACCCGTTCGCGATGGAGATCGGCACCGACCTCGCCCGCATCATCGCGGAAGCTGGCGGTCAGGATCTGCGCTTTCCGGGAATGAGGGCGCGCGGGGCGGGGAAGCGGATGCCTTGAGCGCTCCGCGATGCAACGAAGCCAGGTCACTCGCCAGATGAACCGTGCAAGCAGGCCGGAGAGACCGCTCGCGTCCGCGGTGTCGATCCCGTTGGTGCAAACGCCATGGAGGGCTCCGTCAACAGATCGTCCCGGCAGTCTCCACCAGTGAACATCTACCGCGGAGAATTCGCATGCAGCGACGTTACGGACATGACCAACCGAATCAGCGTCATGGGTGGAATCTCACGGGTCCCGTCGGTTGCCCGTCAACGAAACGTCCCCGTTTTTCCGCCGGTCGCTTGCGGCACATTCTTGCGGCAACGTGGGGCACAAGCGGTTGCATGAGGCGTCGAATGCTGACCGCGCTCGTGCTTTGCTTGCTCTCTACCGTGGCCATGTCCACGGATGAGCAGCCGATGCCGGCATCCAAGGTTCCACTTCGACTGCTGACCATTCCGACGCAAATCTACTCGACGGTCGTCAATGCCAAGGAAGGCAGCACCGGATGGATGTTCTTCCTGATCCTCGAGGCGGCGGACGAGGGCGCGATCACCGCGTCGGAACTGACGTTGACCTATCTGTCGAGCGGCAAACCGGTGCGTACCGAGACATTGGGCGCGACCGCCTTGCTGGCCGTCGACAAGACCAACTACCCGCCGGCAAGGCTGACCGGAACCGCGCCGACGCAGCCAACATTCTGGCCGCATGCGTTCCGTATCCACGCCAGCGTGCCGGCGGCACTCGGCGTCGATGCCCTGGAGGCGAAGCTCCGCATCGCAGCGGGCAGCAAGAAAACGAAAGTGGTGCAAGCGACCATTCCGATCAGGACGTATGAGCAAAAGACCCGGCTGAACTTCCCGTTCCGGGGCAAGGGGATCGTTTCGCAAGGCGGCGCTTTTGAGGCCGGGCATCGCAATCGCAGCGGTCTATATGCCATCGACGCCATCGGTCTGACGGACACCTATGCGCCCGTCATCCAGGGCAACGATGCTATCCAGGACTACGCCGGATGGGGGCGGACGATCATTGCGCCCGCAGCCGGCAAAGTCGTGCAGGTTCGAAACGACCGGCCCGACCAGCCGGTGGACGGCGTCAGCGATCCCACGTTCTTCGCTCCCGAGTATCCGGACGGCGGCGACCCGGGAAATTCCGTGGTCATCGATCACGGCAACGGCGAATTCAGCCTGCTCGCGCATTTGCGGAAAGGCTCGGTACGCGTCCGTGTCGGCGACGCGGTGACGCAAGGCCAGGCGATTGCCCTGCTCGGAAATTCCGGTGATACGACGGGCCCTCACATCCACTACCAGTTGCAGGATGGTCCGCGCTGGGAGTTCGCCAACGCACTGCCGGTGCAGTTCGGCAACGTGCGGCAGACCAGCAAGGGTTCCTACTTCGAGGCGAAGTAGCACAGCCGAAATGTGCGCGAAGGAAAGGCGCGAAACGGGGGAGTGACGACGTCGTCTGTGCGCCCGAAGCCCGTGTCACGACGCGTGTGAAATGCGCCGCACCGCACGATGGCGTTCGATGAGCGGAAGGGTATTGCAAGGGCCGGGTGAGGCATCCGTCGCCTGCCGCAGAAAACGCGGCCAGGTTCATTGCCCGCGCGGGAAGTGACCCTGGCCGCCTTGCTCCTGCCATTTTCTGACAGCCTCCGATCTGTGCGGATCGGAGGCTGTTGACCGCTGTCTCTCGACTTACGGTGTGGTGTAGCTTGCGGTCAGCGAGACGCCCGAGAACGTCGAGAATGCGCGCAGCACGACGTAGTACGTGCCGGCCTGCACGTTCGCGATGGTGCAGGTTTCCGCGTTGCCGCCGATATAGGGTCGGCAGTCGTAGCTGGATGTCGTCGGGGCGGAGCCGAACTTGACGTAGAGGTCGGCGTCACCCGTGCCACCGGAGGTGACGAACGTGAGGTTCGTCGCGCCGGCCGGAACGACGAGTCGATAGGTCTGCGTCTGAAGGCCCGTGCCGGCAGAAAGTCCGGTCACGGCGATGCCGTTACAGAGGATCGTGCCGCCGCATCCGCCCGAGAAGACCTCCACCGGCAACGTCTTCGTCTGCGTGGCGCCACCGTTGTCCGTCACGGTCAGCGACACGGTATATGTGCCGGGAATGGAATACGTCTTGCTCGGATTCGTCGCGGTTGACGTCGTGCCGTCGCCGAAGGCCCAGGCGCGTGACGCGATCGTGCCGTCGACATCGGAGGAACTGTCGGTGAACGACACCGTCAGGCCGCTGGTCGCGAAGGTGAAGTTTGCGGTCGGTACGATGTTCGATCCGCCGGCCGTGTAGCTTGCGGTCAGCGAGACGCCCGAGAACGCCGAGTACGCGCGCAGCACGACATAGTACGTACCCGCCTGCGCGCTGGCGATGTTGCAGGTTTCGGCATTGCCGCCGACATAGGGCCGGCAGTCGTAGCTTGAGGTGGTGGGCGCGGAACCGAACTTCACGTAGAGATCCGCATCGCCCACGCCGCCGGCGGTGACGAAGCGGAGATTCGTTGCGCCCGCGGGAACGACGAGCGTATACGTCGCGGTGGTTCCGCCCGCGGCAGCCGCAAGACCGGTCGCGGCGACGCCGTTGCACAACACCGTACCGCCGCAGCCGCTCGACACAACGGTCACCGTGGTCGTCTTCGTATGCGTCGTGCCGCCGTTGTCCGTCACGGTCAGCGAAACGGTATACGTCCCGGCGGCGGCGTAGGTCTTGCCCGGATTCGTCGCGGTGGATGTCGTGCCGTCACCGAAATTCCAGGTGCGTGACACGATCGTGCCGTCGCTGTCGCTCGAGCCGTCCATGAAGCTCGCCGTGAGCCCGTTCGTCATGAAGCTGAAGTTCGCGGTCGGCGCGGTGTTGGGCGGCGCGCCGACGGTGATGGACTTCGTGACCGAGTTCATCGAACCGGTATTGTCCGTGACGCTCAGCGTGACGCTGTACGTGCCGCCGCTCGCGTAGGTCTTCGCCGGGTTCGTCGCCGTCGACGTGGTGCTGTCGCCGAAGTTCCACACGCGCGAAGCGATCGTGCCATCGGCATCGCCGGACGCGTCGGCGAACGTCACGGTCAGGTTTGACACGGTGTGCGTGAAGTTCGCGATCGGCGGTACGTTGCCGGCACCGGCGGCGTAGAGCTCGGCTGTCGCGAGCGGGCCTGGGCCACCGGCGAACAGCACGTTGCCGCTATTGAGCAGCGTCGCCGTGAACATGCGCGAACGCGAGGCGGCCAGCGTACCCGCGTTCGACCAGGTCCCGGAGACCGCGTCATACCGCTCCAGACTGCTGGTGACCGACGAATTCGTGTAGCCGCCGCTGACGAGCACGCCGCCGTCGGCCAGGGCCACGGCAACATGTCCCGAACGCGGCGTCACGAGAGCGCCTGTCATCGAGAACGTCTGCGTCGCGGGGTCGAACACTTCGGTGCCGCCCTGCTTGCCGCTGCTGTTCACTCCACCGGCGATGAGGACGCGGCCGTTGGCCAGGCGGGTCGCACTCGCGGAGTGACGCGCCGTTGCCATCGGGTTCGTGGCACTCCACGTGTTCGTGGCGGGATTCCAGATCTCGGCGCTGGAGAGGACGATGTTCGAAGTGCTCTGCCCGCCCGCGACCAGTACGCGGCCGTCCGGCAGCAGCGCGGCGCTCGGACGGTAGCGCGCCGTGTTGAGCGGGATGGCCACGGTGAACATGCCGCTGTCCGGATCGAAGATCTGCGAATTCGTCCCGTCGATGATCAGCACCTTGCCGTCGAGCAGCGTGACGGTGGTCGGATAGGTCGTCGATGTGCTGCCGGTCAGCGAGCCTGCCGTGACGCTCCAGCTCGCGCCGGCCGGATCGTAGATTTCCGCGCTGCGCAGGAACTCTCCACCCGACGCGGTCTGTCGGACGCCGCCAACGACGAGGATGCGCCCGTCGGCGAGTGTGGCGATGCCCGACTCGCCGCGTGAGACCACGAGCGGCGACGTCGGTACAAACGAGCCGGTAGCGGGATCGTAGATTTCAGCGGTCGAGGTGCTGGGACCGCCGGTGGAGTACCCGCCGGCGACGAGTACGCGGCCATCGGGCAGGCGTGCGGCCATGTGGTCGGCACGGCCCGTGGACATCGAGCCGGTCGGCTCCACCGCGTCCGCGGCTGATGCCACGGACAGCAGCAGGAGCATCGCTGGAAAGAACTTCATCAAAGACGTGCGTGTAGTGCGAAAGGATTCGAGCATGGTTGTTGTCATCTCGCGATAGGTGTTGTCGGAACACAGGGTGGAACGGCAGCGTAGCGATCGAGGCTGTCTGATTTGCTGCAAAACGCTGCGCGTCCTCGGCGCAGGATCGGGCGAACTGCTGGCGCCTGACGAGGGGCGCGTCGTATTCGGGCAGTGCGGTTGGTCCAGAACAGGTGCAGCGCGGCCTGGGCAGGAATCGGCAAAGCGCCAAGGTTCGGAGGTTGACCGATCAGGCGGTTGCCGAAGTGAACCCGATGACGGTTCATCGGCGGCGACGCCTGGCAAAGAGTGTGTCGCAAAGACGTCTCAAACTCTGCGATGAGCCCGCGACCGCAGCGGCTCGCCAGGCAGACTCCGAACACGGTAGGGCAAGCTCTTGTTCTCGGCGACGCGTGGAGCGGCTACCGATCACAGGTGCGGCATTCCGGAATCTTGTCCGGTACTTCCCCGAAGGCACAGCTTCGTCCGGCTGTCGGCGTCGTTCGAAACCCTCACGGCGCAGTTCGTCGCGCGGGCCGCTCCCGGATCGGTGTTCGTGGGCAAGCTACAGGCCCTACAAGAACGGCGAGGCTGGCGATGATCACGGAGAAACAGACGGGGCACCTCATCGGCGCGCTCTTGCTCGTTGCGATGCTGCTGGGCCTGTGGAACAACTTTGGCCTGACCGCGCCGATCTTCTCCGGAGCAGGCTATCTCCACCAGGGGTCGCAGATGCCACTTCTGTTTGGCGCCAGCGCGTTGCTCGGGCTGGTTACCAGCGCCCTGAGTCTGGCGGTCGGGGTGGTTGCCTGGCCGGTGCTTCGCCAATACAGCCCGTACTTCGCCTTGGCCTTCCTGCTGTTGACCGCGGTGGGCCTGGCCACATCCGCCGTGGAGCAATCGAGCTTCCTGTCGATGCTGTCCCTGAGCCAGCAGTACGCGAAGACGGCGAGTCCCGACCCGGCCCTGTTCGAGCTCCTGCATAGCATGGTTTCGGCCGATCGAAACGGGATCCACTACATCGACAAGATCATCGGTGGCGGCGGAATCCTCGTGCTGCACCTCGCGCTGTTGCGGTCGCGCCTGCTGCCGCGCTTCATACCGGCGTTCGGTGCGCTGGCCGCGTTGATCCAGATGGGCGGCATTTCGCTCGAGCTGTTCTCCCGCGACCTGCCGCCGCTGATGCTCGCCCCCTTGGCTCTCGCGCAGCTCGTACTGTGCCTGACCCTGCTCGTGCGAGGGTTTTCTCCCGTGAAAGCGGCGGCGCAGAAAGCGGGTGTCCTTGCCTGATTGTGCAGGTATGTGGTTCTGGTCCGCGTGGATCTCCCAGAAGCGCACGGGTCATCAGCGACGACACCAAGGCCGCGTCAGTCCCGCGTCGTCAATGCCGTATGTCCTGGCGACCTTTGCCGCCAGGAGCTATCCGGTCTCATGCCCACGCGCCGCTCATGCACACGCTTATGCGCCCTCGCATTCGGCGCCGGCCTCACCGGGGCGCCGACCGTAACTGCCCTGCAGTTTCGAGTGGACAGCGCGCTCGACCGCGTTGACGCCGCAGCCGGCGATGGCGCTTGCCGCACCGACGAAGGCCGATGCACCTTGCGGGCCGCCATCCAGGAAGCCAATGCCTCCAGCGGATACGACACGGTGCTCGTTCCTTTCGGCACCTATTTCCTCGACACCATCGATCACTCGGGCGAAGACGAGGCTGCGCGTGGTGATCTCGACATCACCGAGTCCCTCGATCTGCGCGGCATACCGGGTGACACGCCGGACATGAACCGGGCCATCCTGACGAACGACTTTACCTTTGACTCCAGGCATGACCGGTTGCTCGACATCCACGCGGGTTCGTCTTTGCAACCCGTCCAGATCGATCACATCGAATTTAGTTTCGGCCACACGGCTGAGCCCCTGGGCGGCGGCGCCGTTCTGGTGCGGGCAGGCGCACATGCTGAATTCTTGAATTGTGTGTTCTATGCCAATTTCACCACCGGTGCGCCAGGTGTCGCGCTGGCCAATTACGGGACGACTGCGCTGCGTCGCTGTGCGGCAACGGACAACAAGTTCAACCTCGGCTCCGCTCCGGTGCTCGGCACGTTTTATTCAGGGCAACGTGGGCGCTTGGAAATGGACGAAGTCGAAGTCAATACCAGCATCGTTCAAGCGGGTGGGGCAGTAGCCGCCAACGGAATGGCGCACCTGAGGGTCGCGCGCAGCCATTTCATCGGCAATGCTGCGTCAGGCGGAGTCCCGGTCACGCAGCGCGGTAGCGGCGGCGCGGTCTGGTTGGCCGGCAGCGCGCAAGCGGAAATCATCAATACCGTTACCGTGGCAAACTCCGGGAGCAGCGCCCTGACGTCCGGAAACAGCATCGCCGTCTACGACCAGGCAGAACTGGCTCTGCGCCACGTCAGCCTGTTCGATTTCAGCATCGAGGCCCCCGTCGCCGAACCTGCGCAAGTCAGCCTGGAGGCCAGCGTGATCTACGATACGGCGCAGGGCACGGTCGAGCACGACCTGAGCCGCATAGCGGCCTGCAGTGGCAGCGTGTCATCACGTGGCAACAACCGGATTGCTGCAAGCCGCACGTGTAGCATGTCCACGGGCAGCGGCGACCTGCGCCCGCCCACGTTGAGGGCCAATGGTGTGGCGTATCCCGCGGCGCATCCGACCTTCTCGTTGCAGCGCATTCTGGTGCCTGACGATCCCTCGGACATTCTGGATCTTTCGGCGGGCACGTCGTGTCCGATGACCGACCAGTTGCGCGCGGCACGGCCGGCAGCACGGGTTCCGGGTGCGCCGCGGCGCTGCGACGCGGGCGCGATCGAGTTGCCGCTCGATCATCTGTTCGTCGACGGCATGGAACCTTGACAGGTCATTGCGAAATCGGAGGGCGAGGGAGGCCTGCGGCCGCTACCTGCACTGATCCGGATCAAACCCTGTCCAGGACACCGACCTGTCCCGTTTCACTGCGACTCGCGCTCGTCGAAGCTACTTCGCCGGCGACTCCAGCGTATTGCGCACCGCGGCAAGAAATTTCGGATCCGGTGTCGCACCCAGTGCCTCGCTGCTGGCTATGCGGCGACCTTCGCCGTCGAGCAGGACGAGTGCGCTGGTGTGGTTGAATTCGCCGTCCGCCAAGGCGCGATAACGCACGCCCAACAGGGCCGCGAGCGTGCGCACGTTACTTTCGCTGGTGCGTGCCAGGGTCCAGTGGGCGGCATCGAGTTTGCGTTTGTCGAACACGGACTTCAGCGCCGCCGTATCGTCGCGGGCAGGGTCCAGACTGATAAGCAGAAATCTCAGATGGGCACGTTCGGTTTCGTTCAGCGCATGCTCCACGCCTTTAACGCTGTCGATGATCAAGGGGCATACGTAGCGGCATGAGGTATAGAACATGGCGACCAGGAGCGGTCGGCCGCGGCGCTCGCCAAGATGAAACTCGGTTCCCGACTGGTCGGACAAGGTGGCGTCGAATCGATACACCGAATCGCCGGGAATGGCGCGCAGTTCGGCGGCAGACAGCGTTCCGGTGCATGCGCAGGCCAGCGCGACAAAAATGAGAAAAAGCGTTCGTCTTTTCATTGCACGTCTCCCGAAGCACCACGGGCGCAGCGAAAGCCGAGACTGCCCGTGGTGTTGTGTGCTTCCAGCGCCGACAGCATCGCGATACGCATCAGCACGGCGTAGTTTTCCCGGTCGTCGGTAGCGAGTGCGCCGGCGCCGCAGAACGTGATCACGTCGGGATCGGCCTGGTTGCGGTTGTCGGCCGAAACCAGCATGGCGGCGTAGTCGTCCACCCATTCCCAGACCAGGCCATGCAGATCGTGTACGCCGTGCAGATCCGGCGAGCCCTGCCCAACGCGGGCCAGCGGGACGTTGGCCGGTTTCGCGTACCAGCCGAGGATGCGATCGCGCCAGGCAGGGTCCTTGCGCGCGTCGGCGCGGGTCGCGTCGGCCGCGGCGGCGTACTCCCATT
>NZ_JAVTWC010000043.1:0-14256 GCF_032229445.1 Tahibacter sp. | reverse complement strand
TGCGGTTCTGAGCGATCACTCTTCACCCCCTTGACTCAAGGGGGCTCCAAAAGCAGAAGCTATTTATTGCTTTTCCGGAGAACTCATGTTGAATTTTCCTCAAGGCTGGCTTGCGAAGATGTCGCTTTTTCTGCGGCTATGTCATCACTACGCTGTCAGCACATTCAAGTGGCGTCAACTCCCGCCGCTGCTACCGGAGAACCCGCATGGCCTCGATCTGGAAAGACCTGTTGTTCCTGCATGGTCACTTCACGCGTCCGGAAGACCTGCTCGACGCAGCCGTTGACGAGGCCGCGAAAGCGGTCGTGCGGCGCGAATCGACACCGCTGCCGCAAGACCCGGCCCTCGACGATGCCGGCCTCGTCTGCGGCGGCTGCGGCTGAAGTCCCTCAGACCAGCGACTGCCCCAGCAACGCCGCCGGATTGAGGCAGGCCGTCGGCGGATACGGCGGCACGTCGATGCGCTCGCCTGCAGCGATGCGCCGCTGCAGTTCAAGCCACCAGCCCACTTCGAAGATCTCACCATGGCGATCGAGCAGCGCCGCGCGCAGTTCGTCGTTGAGACCCAGAAACCGAGGAAACTGCTGCGGGAACACGTCGTGCGGACCGACGTACCAGGCGTCGCTGCCACTCGCGCCGTCGCCTTCGTCGTCGGGCAGGTCGCGGAAGCGGCATTCTTCGACGAGGCAAAGTTCGTCGTAGTCGTAGAAGATCGCGCGGCCGTTGCGCGTGATGCCGAAATTCTTCAGCAGCAGGTCGCCGGCGAATACATTGCTGCGCGCCAGGTCGCGGATGGCCTGGCCGTAGTCGAGGATCGCGCGCACCGCGAGGTCCGCGCTGACCTCACGCAGGTACAGGTTCAGCGGCCGCAGGCGCCGCTCGATGTAGCAGTGCGCGATGACGAGATCGTTGCCGTCCACATACGCGCTTTCGCGACATTCATCGAGGATCTCCTTGAGCAGTGCCGGCGAGAAGCGTCGCTGCGGAAAGCGCAGGAAGCGGAACTCCTGCGCATCGACGAGACGGCCGGCACGGTCACGATGGAAGACCATCCGGTATTTCTCCATGACCTCCTCGCGCACGCTTTCCTTCGGAAACGCGAAGCGATCGCGGATCAGTTTGAACACGAGCGGATACGACGGCAGCGTGAAAACCAGCATGACCATGCCGCGTTCGCCCTCGGCATGCAGGAACTGCTCGTCCGGATCGCGCTGCAGGTGGCGGAAGAAATGCCGGTAGCGCTCGGTCTTGCCTTGCTTGGCGCGGCCGAGCACGGTGTAGAGCTCGTCGATCGGCTTGGACGGCAGCAAGGTGCGCAGGAACACGACCGCATCGCCGACCGTGGCCAGATCCGCATGGAAATAGCTGCGCGTATAGCCGAAGACCTGGGCGACGTGCTCGCGTTCGGTCAGCACCGCATCGGCGCGGATGCCGCCAGGCTCGTGCACCAGCGCAATCACGAGTGGCGCGATGCGTTCCGCACCGAACACACGGCCGACGAGATAGGCGCGCCGCTCGCGGTAGAACACGGTCTCCAGCAATTCGATCGCACGCACCGGATCGCCGCCCCAGCTTTCCAGCCGGCGCGATACCGCCTCGGCGATGCGCATCGCGCAGAGTCCGGCATGGGCATAGGCGGCCGCGAACGGATAGTCGTCGAGAATGGCCTGGCAAACCCGCGGCAGATTGCTCCACACCGCGTAGCTGTGCCGCGCGACCGGATGCGTGATGCGGTCAGTCGGCTCGATGTCCAGCGCAACGAACTCGATCGCGGCGTCGACACCGCGGGTCTTGAAGAAGCGCCGCGTCTGCGTGTTGTACCAGGTCTTGTAGAGTTCCTGGTCGAGCAGATTCGCGATCGTCTGGGCGTAGTGCGCGTGAATCTCGCGCCAGAGCGCGCGATCGTGCAGCGCCTCGCCGAGATGGTCCTCGAGCTGCGCGGCCATGCGCTGCGCGCTCGCGTCGTAGAGCTTGATGCGCTCGACCGCATCCTCGCTCGCGCCGCTCCAGTCGCGCATCTCGAAGCGGCGCTGCGCTCGCTGCGTGATTTCGCGGAAGCGCGCGTGATAGTCCGCGAAACCGGCGTGGATCAGGGCAGCGGCGGTGGCCGCGGAGGTGTCAGTCATGGGATAGCGCATCGGGGATTTGCACCAGTATCGCGGCTGGGTCGCTGCTGGCAAGCACGCGATACGCTCACACCGCGGTCATCACACGATGCTTAACGTCTTCTTACGTGGGCGTTTCGGCCGAAGGCCTAGAATCGCCGCGGCGTCAGGGGAAATCGCATGACGTATCGCATCGCAGTCGCCGGTTTTGTCGTTCTGCTTGCCGGAGGAGTCGTTTGCACGACAGCCCATGCCGAACGGCAGACTCCGCAGTGGAGCGTGATGTTCGATAGCGCGAACGGCCAGTTTGCGACATCAGTCGTCGTCGGCACACGCGCCACGAGCGACGGAATTACCATCAATCTGCTGCGTAGCGCGGCCAGCCTCACAACGGAAGGCGTCCGGCAATGGCGCATGGACGCCGCCGACGCCTGCCTGCCCGACGGCACCAATGGCTACGTCGACGCGGTCGAAAGGCTGCCGACGGGAGAGTCCTGGGTGTTGCGCAATTGCTATGCGCCCGGCGGGCTTCCTCAGCATCACGAACTCGTGCGCCTGGCCGCCGACGGCGGCGTGCTGGTGACAACCGACCTGGGCGCCACGCCGGCGCTGTGGTCGCGCGCCATGCTGGTCGCGCGACCCAGCGGTGTGGTCGCACTCGTGCCCCACAACAACGGGTTGCGGTGGCTGCGCATTGGAACCGGCGGAGACGTGATCGACGATGCGTTTACCGAACTCGTCGGACCGGATGAAACAGTGATCATCGCGAACGCGAGACTGTGGCCCAACGGCCGCGCTTCCGTGGGGACCTGGCAGCGCGTCGCGAACTGCAACATAAGTCCGCCGACCGCCTGCGCGCAGCCCGCGAGCACCTTGCTGCGCCTCAACACCGATGGTTCCGAGCGCTGGCGCGTAGAAGCCGGGGCTTTTCTGGCGTTCTTCGGTTTCGAGGATGACGGCAGCAGCGTGATCGCGGAATCCTGGAACAGCCCTCCGTTGCGTCTGCGGCAGGTCAGCGCCACCGGCGTGGCGGGTGTGGCCGTCGATGCCGCCGGCGGCGAGCGAATATACCTGACTGGCGCGGCCGGCCCGGTCCGCGGACGCTATCTCGCCTATTCGGGTACCGAGCATCTGTTGATTGACCGACACGGCACCGTGCTCGCGCGCCGCAATGCCGACACCGCAGGTGGCGTCGCGAGGGCCAATGGTGAGATCGGTTTCCTCACCGGCGCGAGGCACAGCGACGGCGCCCTCGTGTCCGCCGACGATCTCAGCGTGCTCGCAGAATTTGACGTCGACGGCATCGTCAGCGTCAGCGTCAGCGTCAGCGTCAGCGTCAGCGTCAGCGGATCATCGCCCGCCGACGAGTTCTGGAGCCTGCTCGACGACGGCAGCATCTACACAAACTCCCGCGCCCAAGGCGACACGCTGCAGCGCGCACGTATCTCGCGCTTCGCGGTGCCGGGATCCCCGGCGGCGGACATCATCTTTATCAGCCGGTTCGACTGACCAGCGAGGATCGTCGCGTCAGCGCCTGCCGTGTGGCGATCGCGCGTTCGACGCCGTCAGCAAGTTCTCGAATTGCGGCGCTGAGCGGCGTAGTCGATCTGAATCGGCGCGGGTCCGTCCAACAGTTCCAGACCCAGGTCGAGTCCCGGATCGCGGCAAGACAGCAGGTTTCTGGGGTGATCGACTTGAACATGACCAGGGACGCGCCGAGCAAGCCAGAGCAAGCTTCTGTTTTCGGAGCCCCCTTGAGTCGAGGGGGGTGAAGAGTGATCGCTCAGAACCGCAGGTTCTGATCACTCTGAACGCCAACGGGCCGGAAGGCCACACGCCCGCAACGCAGGCGTGTGGCGGGGTTGTGGAGATCTTGTGCAGATCACAAGAGCCGCACTCCAGAACCCGACTGCGAACTTTCACGAATGCTTACAGCGCCTTGATCAGCTCATCCGCAAACTCGGAGCACCGGACCTCGGTGGCGCCGTCCATGAGGCGGGCGAAGTCGTAGGTCACGGTCTTGTTGCCGATGGCCTTGTCCATCGCCGCGATGATGGCGTCCGCGGCTTCGGTCCAGCCCATGTAGCGCAGCATCATTTCTCCGGACAGGATCACCGAGCCCGGGTTGACCTTGTCGAGGCCGGCGTACTTCGGTGCAGTGCCGTGGGTGGCTTCGAACACAGCGTGTCCGGTGCTGTAGTTGATGTTGCCGCCCGGCGCAATGCCGATGCCGCCGACCTGCGCGGCGAGCGCGTCGCTGAGGTAGTCACCGTTGAGGTTGAGCGTGGCGATCACGTCGAATTCGTCCGGACGGGTCAGCACCTGCTGCAAGGTGATGTCGGCGATCGCGTCCTTGATCAGCACCTTGCCCTTGGCCAGCTCGGCCTTCTGCTCAGCATTGGCCTCGGCCTCGCCCTTGGCGGCCTTGGTACGCTCCCACTGTTCCCAGGTGTAGACCTGGTCGCCGAAATCACGCTCGGCCAGGGCATAGCCCCAGTTGCGGAACGCGCCTTCGGTGAACTTCATGATGTTGCCCTTGTGCACCAGGGTCACCGACTTGCGCTTGTTCGTGATCGCGTACTCGATCGCCGCGCGGATCAGGCGCTCGGAACCGTCCTTGGACACGGGCTTGATGCCGATGCCGGAGGTTTCCGGGAAACGGATCTTGCCGAATTCCTTCGGGAAGTTGTCCTTGAGCAGGGCGAGGAACTTCGTGTTCGCGTCGCTGCCCTGTTCGAACTCGATGCCGGCGTAGATGTCTTCGCAGTTTTCGCGAAAGATCACCATGTCCACTTTTTCCGGCGTCTTCACCGGCGAGGGCACGCCCTTGAACCAGCGCACCGGGCGCAGGCAGACGTAGAGGTCCAGCATCTGGCGCAGCGCGACGTTGAGGGAGCGGATGCCGCCGCCGATCGGCGTGGTCAGCGGTCCCTTGATCGAGACGAGATAGTCGCGGCAGGCCTGGACGGTGGATTCCGGCAGCCAGCTGCCAAACTGGTTGTTGGATTTTTCGCCGGCGTAGATTTCGAGCCAGTGGATCTGGCGTTCGCCGCCGTAGGCCTTCTTCACCGCCGCATCGAACACGCGCACCGAGGCGCGCCAGATGTCGGCGCCGGTGCCGTCGCCCTCGATGAATGGAATGATCGGGTTGTTGGGAACGGTGAGGACGCCGTTGTCGATCGTGATCTTGGCGCCGCCGGCGGGGGCGGTGATGGTGGGCTCGGCCATGGAAATCTCCGGTGGGAAAGAGGGGGCAGGCGGCTGCCGGGAGGTTCAGCCGGCTATTGTCGCGGTTGGGCCGAACCGCGTCCATGTGCGCTGCGGCACCGGTCGCCTAATGCAATTCCTGCGCGTTCGCGGCGTGCCCGCGTATACGCAATTTCCAGAACCCGCGCCTGGGTGCGCCTGCCTAGACTGCTTCGCCACGCGCATCCCTGCTTTTCGTCCTCATGGGGAACTACCGATGAAATCCACGCGGCCGCTCGCCCTGGCCTGCCTGTTGCCACTGGCCTGTGTTCACGCCGGAACGCCGCCGATGAAGTCCCCCGCCTGTGCTGCGGCCGAGTTCCACCAGTTCGATTTCTGGATCGGTGACTGGGGCGTGACCAATCCGCAGGGCAAGCCCGCCGGCCGCAACCGCATCGAAGCGGTCGTCGGCGGCTGCGCAATCAGCGAGGACTGGACCGGCGCGAGCGGCACACAAGGCAAAAGTTACACCGCCTGGGACGCGCGCAACAATCGCTGGAACCAATACTGGGTCGACACTGACAGCACGGTTCTGTTCTTGAGCGGCGAATTCAAGGACGGCCGCATGGTGCTCAGTGGCAACCAGGTCGATCCGGGCAGCGGCAAGCGCTCGCTGCAGCGCGTGACCTGGACACCCAACAAGGACGGCAGCGTTCGCCAGCTCTGGGAAAGCTCGGATGACAGCGGCAAAACCTGGACCACGGTGTTCGACGGTCTTTATCGCAAACGCTGACGGTCAGGCCCGGATCGCCCGATCACGGCCATCACCGGGATTGCGGGTCTGGATACCGACGGATCTGGTCGGATGAGTGCGGCGGACCTGGATGCCGGCAGACCTGCGGCAGACCTGGACACCCACCTAGTCGCGTCACGGCGGATCTGGACACCCACCTGCTCGCGTCGAATCTGGACGTCGAATCTGGACACCCACCGAATCTGGACGCCACCTGCTTGGCGCACGGATCTGGACACGGATCTGCACACCCATCGACCCGCGAATCTGGACACCCACGAGTAGCACGGATCTGGACACCCACGAGTGGGCGGATCTGGACACGGATCTGGACACCCACGAGTCGGCGGATCTGGACACCCACCTGCTCGCGTCGAAACTGCACGTCGAATCTGGACACCCACCGAATCTGGACCCCACCTGCTTGGCGCACGGATCTGGACACGGATCTGGACACCCATCAACCGACCCAATCTGGAGACCCACCAATCGCTACGTCTCAGATCGATCCACGGATCTGGACACCCACGAGTCGGATCTACACACCCAAGAGTTGGCCGGGACCTGGCCTGGCTCGAGCGTTCCCAGGCGTGGGCTGGCGGCCAGATT
This sequence comes from Tahibacter sp., assembly GCF_032229445.1. NCBI lineage: Bacteria > Pseudomonadati > Pseudomonadota > Gammaproteobacteria > Lysobacterales > Rhodanobacteraceae > Tahibacter > Tahibacter sp. The sequence continues at coordinate 7,563 of NZ_JAVTWC010000043.1, read as the reverse complement.
TGGTGGGTGTCCAGATTTGAACTGGCCGCACACCCAAGACTTGGCCGGGACCTGGCATGGCTCAAGCGTTCCCAGGCGTGGGTTGGCGGCCAGATTTGGTGGGTGTCCAGATTTGAACTGGCCGCACACCCAAGACTTGGCCGGGACCTGGCATGGCTCAAGCGTTCCCAGGCGTGGGTTGGCGGCCAGATTTGGTGGGTGTCCGGAATTGAACTGGCCAGACTTGGTGGGTGTCCAGACTTGAACTTTCTGGATCGTTCCTGGGCGTGGGGCTGGCGGCCAGACTTGATGGGTGTCCAGATTTGGGTGTCCAGATTTGAACTGGCCAGACTTGATCGGTGTCCAGATTTGGGTGTCCAGATTTGAACTGGCACCCAGACCTGAGCGCAGAACCCGGCCAAGGCTCGGCTGCAACTTGCGGCAGCAAGTGCGTGGCCCTTCAGGCGTCGGGTGGCATGCCCGTGAGCCGGGACCGCCAGGTTTCCACCGTCAGCGGCGCCAGCCCGTACGCGGCGCGCGCGCGATCGCACTGCGGGCTGGGCTCACCGAACTCCCATGCAGCACCCAGGTCGCGGCATGGCGAAGGCCGGCGCGCGTAGTGGGCACAGCCTACGGCGCTGCCGACCGCGCCGACGAGGTTGATGCAGTGCGGCGTGCGGCTGTCGGTACCTCGCATGCTGACGCGGTGCGCATCCAGCGGCTCGGTAAGCTCCGCCGGCATGCCAGTTTCGGCATAGGCCGTAGTCTCGGACCAGTGGAATGCGACGCGAAAGCGGGCGCAGCAGGCCCCACAGGTCTGGCAGGGATGGGGCACGGCAGGCAAACCGGAAAGCCGACGGGCGACGGCCCGCGCGACAGTAGGCGCGCGGGCCCGGCACGGCAAGCCACGTCACGCCGCCACACGTTGCGACGCGCGGGCGGCAACGCATAACCTCGCCGGCAACACCCTTGCGCACCGTGTCCTTCATGTCCGAACTGCAGCTGCGCCGCGGCATCAGGTTCTCCGCCGGTATCTTCCTGATTGCCGCCGGCATGCAGGCAATGGCGCACTACCAGTTCTACGTCGCCGACACGCTGACGGACGAGCGCCGTCGCGCGGTGATCGAAGCGATGAAGAGCTACGTCCTCGTGCCGCGCCTGGGCACGACGATGTGGACGCTGCATTGCATGTTCAGCCTCAGCTTCGCGGTGCTGCTGATCCTTGCTGGCACGGCGTACTGGTGGATGGCCAAGGACATGCCGGCGCAGAAGCTGCGTCCGCTCGCGACGGCGAGCGCCTGGCTGTGCTTCGCCGCGACGCTGCTGATGGCCGGCGCGTATCCGGTCTTACACACCGTGCTGATCCTGCTGCTGGCCGGGCTGGGCTTCAGTTGGTCCGCCTGGGGCGGCCGCGTGGCACGCGATCCGTGAACACGCGGCTCACGCGCCTCGATCGGTGCGCAGTGCCTGTGTCTCGCGTCGGTCGCCAGCGGCCTTGGCGGCGACAACAAGGCTGAGGCCTGCAATTCCGGCGATGACGAGGCCCGCACCGATCAGCGCCGGACCGGAGGGCAACGACTCGTGCAGGAAGGCGACGCCAAGCGCCGTCGCGAACAGGATCTCGGCCGCCTGCATCGCCTCGACTGCGCCCAGCGCGGTCGGATCATTGCGCACGAGGCCGGTCGCGTGGAAAAACAGGATCGTCGCGATCGTGCCGGCGAACAGCGCGACGCCGCCGGCCAGAAGCACCTGCGAGGCCGCCGGCGGACCCGACTGCCAGGCCGCGTAGACGGCAACCAGCAGCCAGAACGGCTGACTCGCCAAGGTCATGCCGAACACGCGCTGGGTGGCGTTGAGGTCTTCGCCGCTGCGCTCCAGGTGCAACAGGATGCGGCGGTTGCCGAGCGGATACAGCACCGCCGCGACGCAGACGCTCGCGAGCGCCGCCCAGGCCTGCGCGTCGAGCGCACCGTCGAAATGGCCGAACTGCAGCAGCAGCACGCCGGCGACGGTGACGAAACCCAGCCCCAGTGCGCGTTTGGGCAGACGTGCCCGTGCATCGCAATAGATCAGTGGTGCGAGCAGCATGCCGGCAACGATGGTGAGCTGGAAGCTGCCCGCGATCAGCCACGATGGCCCGCTTGCTGCGGCCCAGGTCAGGCAGAGGCAGAACAGCGTGAATCCGATCGCGCTCCACAACAGCCACGGCAGCGGATGCGCGCGCAATGCCCGCCAGACTGGCGTGAAGCCCCCGTTGAACGGCACGACCAACGCCAGCAGCGGCAGGGTCAGGAAATAGCGCAGCGCCGCGGTCCAGGCCCAGTAGCCCCCGTCGATCGCCATCGCGCGGTTGAGTACATAGGTCGCGGTGAAGAACAGTGCCGACAGCAGCGCGACGAGGACGGCATACGAGGCGGACGATTTGCGCATTGCGTCGCGCGTCAGGCCACGTCGACACGGCAGACACGGTTGCGGCCGCCCTGCTTGGCACGATACAGCTGCTCGTCCGCGGCGCGCATGAGGTCGGCCAGCGAACTCATGCCGCGGCGCCACGGCGCCAGGCCGATGCTGACGGTCACGGTGGCGGATTTGCCGCCGAGTTCGAACGGGCTGGCTTCGATCGCGCGACGTACGCGCTCGGCCGACTCGACCGCTTCGCCGAGGGTTTGCTCGGCATAGACCAGCGCGAACTCCTCGCCGCCGATGCGCGCGATCAGCTGGTCGGCTCGCGCATTGTGCCGCAGCAGTTGCGCGATGCCGCGGATCACGCCGTCGCCGGCCGGATGGCCGTAGCGGTCGTTGATCGACTTGAAATCGTCGATGTCGACGAGGGCCAGAATCAATGTGCGCAAATGCCGCGTAGCGCGCAGAATCTCTTTTTCCACCAGCTCCTGGAACTGGCGACGATTGTAAAGACCGGTCAGCGGATCGGAGGTAGCAAGCTGGTACAGCTCCTCGTGATAGCGCGCCTCGACCGAGCCCTGTTCCATGAACTTCAGGATGCTGTCACCGACGCCGATGTGGTCGCCGTCGCGCAACTCGGCCTCGAGGATGGGCTGTTCGTTGACGAAGGTCTTGTTGGTCGAGTCCAGGTCGCGAATGCGATAGCCGCTGGCTTCACGCCAGATGCGGCAGTGCTGGCGCGAGATGCTGCCGTGATTGATCTGCAGCTCGACATCCGGCGAGCGCCCGACGACGACGTCCTTATCGCCCAGTTCGTGCCGGTGACCCAGGTTCTCGCCATGGATGACGACGACGCAGGCCGAGCCCACGTGCGCCGAGCGCTCGCCAGGCGGGCGCACGGTTCGGCGCTGTGTGGTGTTGCCGTTGCGCGGGGACATGGCCGGAGTTTAGCCGCAGCGTGTGATTTTCACGCAGTGGGGCGCCGGCCGTGGCGATAGCACATGGTCGGGTTGCCCCGGACGCCGCGAACAGGACACCGCCGTAGCGCGTGCCTCGCCCCAGCGCGGTCCGCGCTCTGTCTCAGTTGCGGGCGCGCCGCAGCCGGACCAGCAGTCCGAACAGGACCAGCAGCAGCAGCGCCGCGCCTGCGTTGTGGGCCGTCGCCACGGGCAGCGGCAGGCCCAGTACGACGTTGCTGATGCCCAGCCCGATCTGCAGCAGCAGTGCGGCAAGCAGCGCGAGCGCCCATCGGCCGAAGCCGCGGCGCCAGGCCGCAACGATGACGCCGAGCAGATGCCCGAGCACGACCAGGGCGCCAATGCGGTGAACCAGCTGGATCGCCGTGCGCGCGTCCGCGTCGAGCACGCCGCCTTCGTAGTTCACGCCGATGCCGCGCCAGAGCACGAACGCCTCGCGAAAATCCGTCGCCGGCCACCAGCGCCCGGCGCAGGTCGGGAAATCCAGGCCGCAGGACAGCGCCGCATAGTTCGCGCTGGTCCAGCCACCGAGCGCGATCTGCAGTGCGACCAGCACGATGCCGGCGATCAGCATGCGCCGCAGCGCAGCGGTGTCGGCGCGGCCCAGCGGCTCCAGACTGAGGCGCAATGCAACATAAGCCAAAAGGCAAAAAGTCGACAAGCCGCCCACCAGGTGCGCCATCACTACAATGGGCTTGAGCTTCCAGGTCACGGTCCACATCCCCAGCAGCGCCTGGAACACGATCAGCACCGAGGCGGCCAGCAGCACCGCCGCAATACCGGACATCTCGCGGCGCCGGCGCCAGGCGAGGAAGGCCAGGCCGAACGTGGTCAGGATCAGGCCGCCGGCGAGAAACCGGTGCACCTGCTCGCGCCAGGCCTTGTGCGATTCGACGGCGCGCTCCGGAAACGCGAGGTTGGCCGCGTCGATCTCGTGGTGCTTGGGCCAGGTCAGCTTGCCATAGCAGGTCGGCCAGTCGGGGCAGGACAGACCGGCGTTGGACAGCCGCACGAAGGCGCCGAACACGATGACGAGCAGGGCGAAGGCGACGGCGAACCAGGCCAGGTTGCGCAGGTTTCGGTGGTTCGTATTCATGGCATCAGCGGATCAGGCGGGAGAGGTCCTGGCGCACGCCCGAAGGGTCGTAGCCGGGATCGAAGCGCAGCATCAGCAGGCCGGCCGGGTCGACCACGACGGCGGCGACACTGTCGGGAGTCACCGGTCGAAGTGCCTGCAGGGGCGCGGCGGCGGACTGGACGAAATCGAGGCGGGCGAACCGTTGCAGCCGCGCCGGTGTCGCCTCGACACCGAGTACGGCCAGGCGCAGGCGCGTCGCCTTCTGCGTCATCAGCGACCAGACCTTTTCCGCATCAGCCAGACGCTGCTCGCAGGCAGTCGCGCAGTCCGGCCCGGCGATCAGCAGCAGGGTCCAGCGGTATTGGCTGTCCTTCCAGGTGAACGCGGCATCGCGCACGGCGCGCGGCGTGTCGGCCGCGAGCTCCTGCGGCGGCTGCACCAATGCGCCGTTGTTGCGCAGCTTGTGCGGCTGCCACTGCCCCAGACGCAGTCCGAACGCGACCACGATCGGGGCCATGAACACGAGCATGATCGCGATCAGCTGCAGGCGCTTCTTCGTCTGAAATTCCATCCATTATTTCCTTAGTTCATTTTGCGCCAATGCAGCACAACGAAGATCACGAGCGCGGCCAGCGCAAAGGTGAACCACTGCAGCGCGTAGCCGCGGTGCTTCTCCGGCGACATCACCGCCGGCGTCCATTGGCGCACGAAACCCGACGCCGGATCCGCGTCGAGCAGCAACAGCCGCGGCGCGACCGGCGTGTTCAGATCCGCCGAAATCGCCGCGAGATCCAGGAACACCGTCAGCTTGGGCCAGGCGTTCTGGCGTGGCAGTGCGTCACCGCCGACGCGCAGCCCACCACCCGGCGGCGGCGCGTAGATACCGTGCAGCGCGACGTCGGTCAACGGCAGCGCCGGCCAGGCCGGCGGCGGCTGGCCCGGCGGCGCGGCGATCCAGCCCAGATCGACGAGAAGGCGGCGCGTCGAACCGACCGGCGCAAACACCGCGATCGCGCGCCGTCCGACCTTGCCTCCATGCACCTGCTGGTCCAGCCAGTAGCCGCGTCCGTCGACGTAGTGGCCGCTCGCGACTACGCGCGGATAGTCCCCGACCGGCAGGGTTTCCGGCAGCGTGGCAAATTGCCGCACGCCGCTGTTGTCCGCGGCGGCATAGGACGCCAGCAGGCGCTCTTTCTCCTGCGCGCGCAGCCACTGCCAGCGCGACAGTCCAAGGAACGCTGCGAGACCGAGCACCAGCAGCATCCAGGCGAATGCGCCCGGCCAATGCCAGCGCCGGCTCATGCGCAGCCGCGCCTATACTTGCGCATTGCGCCGTGCGCGCCTGCGAGCAGTTCCGTTATGGCCGGCAAACTCATCGTCGTCGCGTTCCTGATCGTGATTCTCTACAACCTCGGCGCGGGGCTGTATTACATGATGGTCGACAAGGGTACGACCAATCGCTCGGTAAAGGCGCTGACGCGACGAATTGCCCTGTCGGTCGGGCTCATCGTGGTGGTCATGTTCGCAATCGGGATGGGCTGGATCACGCCGCACGACCTGGGCCGCTGACCCATCCACGCACACACGGCCGTGACATGGCGTGGCGCTGCCGGGCCGCCCTACCGCGTCGTTGATTTTCGGCTTCATCCTGCCGCGCGGGAGCAGCACCGCGCCGCGCGGTTTGCGCTTCTGCCTGTGGGGTCCGAACACGAAAGCCGCAGCCGTCCCCCTACACGGGGACGGCTGCGGCGTGTAGTCGCCTCGCCGGTTCAGGCGCTGCCAGCGGGATGCGCTTCCTTGAGTTTCTGCGCACACTCCTCGCAACACACTTCGACGGTCTTGCCGCCGAGCTTCACGCTGATACGATTGCCGTCGAGCGGGTAATCGCAAGCCGCACAGGTCTCTGCCATGGCACTTATCTCCGTAAACACCCGCAATCCGGGTGTGGCTACTAGACCATCCGGGCGGCTGGCACCGCTGTCAGATTCTTTAGTGCGCGACTTCTGCAGCACGCGACAGCCGGGCATACGTCTATCCGGTCCATACCTCGCGCCAGCGCGACCACGCTATCGCAGCGACTGCTTGAACGCGCTCGGCGAGCGGCCATAGGCCTGGCGGAACGCGGAAGCGAAGTGGCTGTGGCTGGAGAAGCCGAGCTCGAACGCGAGCGCCGACAGGTCGTCCTCCTGCGGAATCCGGTCCAGCGCACGCGCCAGGCGCACCCGTAGCTGGTAGCGATACAGCGGCAGGCCCTCGACCTGCTGGAACACCTGCGTGAGATACACCGCCGAGCCGCCGAGTTCGGCCGCCATGGCGGCGAGCGTCCAGCGCCGCGTCGGATCGCTCGCGAGCAGCAGCTTGGCGCGATCGACCAGGCTGCGCCGCAGTCGCGTCGAGCGCGGTGCGCGCGCGGTGCGCGGGCCCAGGCTGCGACTCACGAGCGTGAGCAGCAGGCCCTCGGCTTCGAGCGGCTCGATCACGCCGTTGTGCAGGCCGTGGCGCAGCAAGGCGACGAGCGCCTGTGCGCGCGGATCGATGCTCAGGCACTGTTCGCGGAAACCCGGCTCGCCACTGCGTTGCAGCAGCTCCGCCGGCGCAAGTTCCTGCAGCGTCGCTTCGGGCAGCACCAGCGAGAGGCAGGCATCACCGCCTTCGACCGGATGGCTGACCTGATACGCCTGGCCCGCGTTGAAGAACAGCACATGGTTCGCGTCGGCCACCGACTGCTCCGCGCCGACATGGCGCACGTAGACGCCGCGATACGGAAACACGAGGTGCGTCGCCGCGGTGCATTCCTCGGCGCTGCGATGCCGGCATTCGCCACGGCAGCGCACGTCGCGTACCGACAGCGTTCCGGTATCGAGCAGCAGGTTGACGTCGAACTCAGGCATGGTCGCTGGCGCCGGCGCGGACAGGCGCAGCGTACCCGATCGCCGCGGCGCGGGAGGCGGGAATGAGTGACGAGAACTGAGAAACCAGCGTGTGCGGCAGTTTGCTGCGAATGGGCCAGAAACGAAAAAGCCGCGCTGGGCGCGGCTTCTGCGTGTGCGCTGCCTGTGGTTCAGAGCACGTAAACGAACATGAAAAGACCTAGCCACACCACGTCGACGAAGTGCCAGTACCAGG
>NZ_JAVTWC010000042.1:0-2640 GCF_032229445.1 Tahibacter sp. | reverse complement strand
GCGAGGCGATCGAGGCGCGGCTGTCGCGCATCTGGTGCGAGGTGCTCGACGTCGCTGCGGTCGACCCGCGTGCCGGCTTCTTCGATATCGGTGGGGATTCCATTCTTGCGGTCGCCGTGGCGCGGCGCATCGCCGAGGAGTTCGCACAGCCGTTTCCCGTCACCGATCTGTTCAAGCATGTGAGCGTGCGCGCCATCGGCGATGCGCTTGCGGCCGCGACCCCACGCCACGGCGCTCCGCCGGCCGCACGCGTCAACCGGCTCGCCGCGGTCACCGGCCTCGTCCAGCCAGGCCCGGACATCTATCCCGACTGCGTTGCCGTCATCGGCATGTCGTGCCATTTTCCGGGTGCGCCGGATGTCGCGACGTTGTGGGAAAACCTCGCCGCGGGCCGCGAAAGCATTGAATTCCTGTCGGTGCGGGACGGCCTGGACGCCGGCATTCCCGCCGAGCTGCTCAACCACCCGGATTACGTGGCGGCGCGTTCGACGATAGCCGGCAAGGCGGCGTTCGATGCGGCGTTCTTCAAGGTGACGCCACGCGACGCGCAGCTCATGGATCCCCAGCTGCGTCACCTGCTGGAGCATTCCTGGCGCGCCGTGGAAGACGCGGGCTACCGCACCTCGCAGATCGCCGACAGCGCCGTGTTCATGTCCGCGGCGTCGTCGCTCTACCACATGCCAGCGTTCGACCAGGCGAGTCAGGTACTCGATCGCCCGGACGAATACGTGGCTTTCGTCTGGGCCCAGCCAGGCACGCTTCCAACCACGATATCGCACAAGCTCGGCCTGAAGGGCGCGAGCCTGTTCGTGCACTCGAATTGCTCCTCGTCGCTGACGGCGCTCGCGAGCGCGCATCGGCACATCGTCGGCGGCGAGTCGAAGCATGCGCTGGTCGGCGCAGCGACCCTGCTGGCCTATTCCTCGCTCGGTTACCTGCATCAGGCAGGCATGCACTTCTCGAGCGATGGACATCTGCGGCCCTTCGACGCGGCCGCCGACGGAATGATTTCGGGCGAAGGCGTCGCCGTCCTGCTGCTCAAGAACGCGGCCGACGCGATCGCCGACGGCGATCACATTTATGCGCTGCTGCGCGGCATCGCGCTGAACAACGACGGCGCCGACAAGGCGGGCTTCTACGCGCCGAGCGCGAAGGGCCAGGCCGAGGTCATCGAGCGTGCCCTCCAGACTACCGGTATCGATCCCGCTTCGATCAGCTACGTCGAGGCGCACGGCACGGGAACGCGGCTCGGCGACCCGATCGAGTTCGGCGCACTGACCGACGTGTACCGGCGCCATACCGACCGCCGCCAGTTCTGCGGCCTGGGCTCGATCAAGAGCAACTTCGGTCATCTGGACGCTGCTGCAGGTCTGGCCGGCTGCCTCAAGGTGATGCTGAGCCTCGCGCACGCGCGGATTCCGCCGACGCTGCATTTCACGTCGCCCAACCCGGCGATGGCGCTCGAGGCCTCGCCGTTCCATATCGTCAGCACGCTGACCGAATGGCCGGCAGGTGACTCGCCGCGCCGCGCCGCCGTCAGTAGCTTCGGCATCGGCGGCACCAACGCCCATGCGATCTTCGAGGAGTGGGTGCCGCCGGCACAGGCTCATACGGGGGGCGTCTGCCTGCTGCCGCTGTCGGCGCGCAGCGAAGAACGCCTGCGTGTCTACGCCGGCCTGCTCGCATCGTTCCTGACGCAAGCCGCGAATGGCCATGCGCATGCGGCCCGGCCATCGCTAGCCAGCATCGCATTCACGCTGCAGCTCGGGCGCGAGCCGATGAGCCATCGCCTCGCCCTGTCGGCTACCTCGATCGAGGAGGCGGCCGCGAAGCTGCAGCGCTATGCGGCCGGCGAAGCATCGATCGACGGCGTGTATCGCGGCGAGGTCAAGTCGCACGACCACGGCGACTCGCTGCTGGCCGACGAGGATTTTCAGCTCACCATCGATTCGTGGATAGAAAAGGCCCGCTACGCGAAGCTGCTTGAGGTGTGGGTGCGCGGGTTCGCCCTGGACTGGAGCCGGCTCTATCGCGACCGTCTGCCGCAGCGTGTATCGCTGCCGACCTATCCGTTCTTGCGGCAGGATTACTGGCTCGACTCGGCCACGCGCGTGCAGCGTCCGCGAGAGGCGAAGGCGGATGATGCGGCCGGGCTCGGCCACGACGGTGCTGCGCCGGCGCCGGCCCGCCGCGCCGAACTGCAGGCGTTGCGGGAACAGTGGACGCAAGTCCCTGGCACTCCGGCGCGCCGGCACGGCGTGGGACGCGTGCTTTGCGTCGCCGACGACGAAGCGGTCGCACAGCAGATCGCGCGCCAATGGCGCCAGCTCGACGATGGCGTCGAGCTGATCACGCTGTGGCCGGCCGCGGTGCCGGACGCGGAGGGACGCCAAGTCGTGCGCGGGGATGGTGACAGCTACCGGTCGGCGCTGAGCGGGATCGCCGCGAGCCATGGCAGTGTCGACACGGTGGTTTACGCACTGTCCCTGCGCGCACCGGCGAACGAAACGGACTGGCGCGAGATTCTTCATCTGATCCAGGGCCTGCTCGGGTCGGGTCTGCGGGCAGAGCGCCTGCTGATCGGTGCGGTGTACGACGATGCGCTGTCGCGCTGTCATGCGGAATCGTGGATCGGGATCG
>NZ_JAVTWC010000041.1:0-2649 GCF_032229445.1 Tahibacter sp. | reverse complement strand
CCGCTGAATGGAACACGGCCGCGCTCGGCCCGACCAAGCGCGGTTACGCCAATGCGCTGGTGCAAAAGCTGCGCGCCCAGTATGGCGACGGCGGCTTTCTGCACTTCGGCCAGGGCAAGTGGTACCCGGGCGAGCAACTGCCGCGCTGGGCGCTGTCGGTGTTCTGGCGCAAGGATGGGCAGCCGATCTGGCACAACCCGGACCTGTTCGCTGACGAACGCAAGTCGGGTGTTTACAGCAACGCCGATTCCGGCCGCTTCATCCGCACGCTGGCGGGCAAACTGGGCCTGACCGATGAGTTCGTCAAGGAAGGCTACGAAGACACCTGGTATTACCTGTGGCGCGAGCGTCGCCTGCCGGTCAACGTCGATCCGTTCGATGCGCGTCTGGGAGACGAGCTGGAGCGCGACCGCCTGCGCAAGGTGTTCGATCAGGGCCTGACGCATGTCGTCGGTCACGTACTGCCGCTGACACCGGGTAGCGCCGTCGGCCTCAGCGGCACGCGCTGGCAGACCGGTCCGTGGTTCTTCCGCGACGAGCGCATGTACCTGATCCCGGGCGACAGCGCGATGGGCTACCGCCTGCCGCTCGACAGCCTGCCGTGGACGTCCGAGGGCGACTACCCGTACTTCATCGATCGTGACACATTCGATGCGCGCGGTGACCTGCCAGCGGCGCGGACGTTTGCGGAACGGTATGGGGTGGCGCGGGGGCTCGATGTGCCTGCGACAGTGACGATGCAGGGTGTCTCGGGTGATCAGTCAACCGTTCACGCGGCATCGCTTTCCGTTCGTGGTGAGCCTGTCGAACCACCGGGTGGCACCCTATCATCGGCTGCATTGGGAACTCACGTTCATGGAACGACCGACTCACCACGAACGGGCTTGGATAGAAATGCCATTGATGCCGATAACGCAGGCACGTCGGCGCAGCGCAGCTACGTCCCCGCCACCGCCACCCTGCTCCCGCAGCGCTTCCAGTCCGCCCACTGGCTCACGCGCACCGCGCTGTGCGTGGAGGCGCGGCAGGGGCACCTGTACATCTTCATGCCACCGATCGCCTGGCTTGAAGACTATCTCGACCTGCTGACCGCGGTCGAGGCGACCGCCGAAGCGCTCGACATGAAGATCGTGCTCGAAGGCTATCCGCCGCCGCGCGACCCGCGCCTGAAGCTGCTGCAGGTGACGCCCGATCCCGGTGTCATCGAGGTGAACATCCATCCGGCCTACAACTGGACCGAGCTGGTCGAGCACACTGAGTTCCTGTACCAAGCCGCGTTCGAGGAGCACCTGTGCGCCGAGAAATTCGCGCTGGATGGCCGCCACACCGGCACCGGCGGCGGCAATCACTTCGTGCTCGGCGGCGCCACGCCGGCCGACTCTCCGTTCCTGCGCAAGCCCGAGCTGCTCGGCAGTCTGATCGCTTACTGGCACAACCATCCGAGCCTGTCGTACCTGTTCAGCGGCCTGTTCATCGGTGCCACCTCGCAGGCACCGCGCATTGACGAGGCGCGCAACGACCAGCTCTACGAACTGGAAATCGCCCTCACACAGATCGAGAAGAACCGCGAAATCTACGGCAGTGAAATGCCGCCCTGGCTGGTCGACCGTACGCTGCGCAACATCCTGATCGACGTCACTGGCAACACGCATCGCAGCGAGTTCTGCATCGACAAGCTGTACTCGCCCGATGGTCCGACCGGCCGCCTCGGCCTGCTCGAACTGCGCGCGTTCGAGATGCCGCCGCATGCCCGCATGAGCATCGTGCAGCAGCTGCTGCTGCGCGCCCTCGTCGCGCGCTTCTGGAAGCAGCCCAAGCATCATTCGCTGTCGCGCTGGGGCACCGCGCTGCACGACCGCTTCATGCTGCCGACCTTCATCCGCATGGACTTCGAGGACGTGCTGGAAGACCTCGCCATGCCCGAGAACGGCGGCTATCAGTTCGACCCAGCGTGGTTTGCACCGCACTTTGAGTTCCGCTTCCCGCTGTTCGGCGAGATCGCCGTGCGCGGCATGGAAGTCGCGATCCGCGGCGCGCTCGAGCCCTGGCACGTGATGGGCGAAGAAGGCGCGATCGGCGGCACCGTGCGCTATGTCGACTCGTCGCTGGAGCGGCTCGAAGTCAGCGTGACCGGGCTCAACGATGCACGTTATGTGGTTACGGCCAACGGCCAGGCGCTGCCGCTGCAGCCGACTGGCACCGTCGGTCACTTTGTCGCCGGCGTGCGCTACAAGGCCTGGAGCCCGCCGTCGGCGCTGCATCCCTCGATTCAGGTGCATGCGCCAGTCACTTTCGATATCGTCGACACCTGGATGAACAAGAGCCTCGGCGGCTGCCAGTACCACGTGCAGCATCCGGGCGGGTCCAACCCGAGCGTGTTCCCGATCAACGCGTACGAGGCCGAATCGCGGCGGTTGTCGCGCTTTTTGCGCATGGGGCACACGCCAGGGCGGATGGTGGTGGCGCCGGCAACGGTCAATCACGAGCATCCGTTCACGCTCGATTTGCGACGGACTTAGAACCTCGCGGGCATGCAATGAACAGGCGACGACTGGCATTGACGTAGCGCCGCTACACTCTGCTCATGTCTTCCCTCTTTGATGCCGATGCTGCGAACGACGGTGATCGTGTCGCGCAAGCGGTCAGCGC
>NZ_JAVTWC010000040.1:0-2697 GCF_032229445.1 Tahibacter sp. | reverse complement strand
CGCTGCGCGCTTCGCGGCCCCGCGGGAAGGCTTCGGCGAGGAGGCGCTCGGCGAGAAGTACGCCGCCGGGTTGGTCGAAGTGGGGCATGTGGTGGCTCCGTGGGTGGTCGATGAGTGAGACTTTAGCCGCACGTGGCTACCGTGTCAAGCCATAAAAGGCTATTTTGGGGTAAAAAAAAGCCGCACGGTGGCGGCTTCTTCAGTTGGCCCCGTCAGCGCGGAAAGGTCGTTACCCATGCAATGTGTACCAGCCGAGTGCGCGGACGAACAAAGCGACGATGCCAACGCTGATGAGAGCCGCCGGAATTATGGCGAAAGTCAGCTTGATCAGAAAAATCACCATGGACAAGAACGACATGTGAATGTCCGTCACAACCACGCGCGCCGCGGATCGGCGCTCTGTTGGCGCGGCCGTTGGCGTCGTTGGTGCCGCGCGCTCTTCGGCCAGCGTGGCGTCCGTTGGCGCGGCTCTGTCGACAATAGCTGGCGTCTCCGCCATGTCCTCTACCAGGAAATGCGGCTCGGGCGCCAACCGAGACCGGCGCGCCGGCTGTCCTTGGGTATCCATAGCGAAACCATATCATGATTCGTGGCATTTGCAGCCCTTGATCGCGCGCAGTCGAGTTCGGGCTAGTCGTTGCTCTCGCTGCGCGGCCCGAAATCCTTTTTGCGGGTTGCCTTTCGCGCAAGGTCAAGCAGGATTTCACGCACCTCCTGCGAGGCGTCTCGATATCCCTGCAGCAGCTCGCGTTCCTCGACTGGCGGCTCCTGCGCGGTCAGGACGGTGACCGGCGCCGCGAGCTCGTACTCGTCGACCGGCTCGGCCAGCAGGTCTTTCGCTGTCCGTCGAAACGCACGTGCGATCAGGTCGAGATTCTGCACCGTCAGATTGCCGTCACCGTTGCGGGCGCGCTGAACAGTGCCGAACCCCACGTGAGCCGCTTTCGCCACCTTAGCAAGGGTTTCCCGCCCCGGATACGACGCCATGAGTTCGGTCAGGTTGCGGCTGATGATTTGCGAAATCTCCACGTATGGATGGTCGCAAAAGCGAAAATCAATGTGTGGGTATTGCGCTGATCCATTGGTGGGTATAGGATGCGCATCCATGACAACTTCACCTCCAATCTACGACTTTGTGATGGCCCACCTGAGGGCCAAATCCATCCCGCAACGCGCTGTTGCTGCGGGCAGCGGCGTGCCCTACTCGACTGTCACCAAGATCGCGCAGGGCAGCTTCAAGGAGCCCAGCGTGCATACCGTGCAGCGGCTCGCCGACTTCTTCGCCAAGCAGTCGCCAGCCAGCCAGCCCGACCATGTCGAGCAACAGCAGTCCGCCGCATGACTGGCCACCCAATCTCCTCCAACCGCCCGGCGACGTCTCCCCGCCGGTGCGGCTTCCATCACTCTCCGCGTCCTGACAGACGCGGAGAGGGCTTTTTTTCGGAAAGGACAGCGCGTGCTCAACGAACTCCAGAAGTCTTTCAACCGCTGGGTGGATTCCCGCCGGTTTGTTGTTGGCGATCGTCGCCGGCCATGGCCGATGCAACAGCAGCCGCCATGTCCAGGAACAATGTCTCGCCGCGCAGATCGCCCGCTGTGTTCCTGCCGTGCGCCATGGCAACCAAGTCTTGCAGCAGCGGCTGCCGTTCTTCTTTTGGCAGCCGTCTTGTCAGTGCGAAGCAAATCCCGCCGAGGGCGGTAGTCAGCGCGTTGTAGTCGTCGGAAGGTATGGCCATGGGTACTCCTGTGCGGGTGGATGAAAGCGTGGAAGTTGGATTCTATCTGCATTGGGGTACTCCACTGGCCGAGCCGAGCGGCACGAAGAAACAATAGATCACCGCCTGTACGAAGGCTGTCCGGATTTTTCGTACAGCCACGTACAAGCCCACGAAAGGTCTCGCCATGCAACAAGCGCTATTCCACGAGTCGATCCAGGACGCCCTGCGCGAAGTCATCCGCGCCGCTGGCGGCTCCAAGATCGTCGGCTGCAAGCTGTGGCCGTCTCTCCCCGTCGACCAGGCCGCGAGCAAGATCAGCGACTGCCTCAACCCGGACCGCCGCCAGCACTTCAACGAGACCGAAATGCTTCACCTGCTGCGCATCGGCAGGGAGATCGAATGCCATGCCGCGATGCACTACATCGCCTCCATCTGCGGCTACTCACAGCCCGACCCGGTAACGCCGGCCGACGAAGTGCAGGCTCTGCAGCAGCAGTTCATCCTGGCCACGAAGGAACTCAAGGCCATGAGTCAGCGCCTCGAGGCCATCACCGCTCGCGCCAACCTCACGGCCGTGCGCTGATGGACGACGCCGACCGCGCCAAGGAGTTCGAGCAGATGCCCATCGATCTCGCCATCGCCGCCGCCCGTTCATCGACAGCCGGCCTCTCGCCCTGTGGCGTCTGCTACTACTGCGACGCCATCGTGCCGCCCGGCTGCCGCTTCTGCGACGCCGACTGTCGCGACGACCACGAGCGCCAACAGCGCGCCGAGAAGATCGCCGGCAAACGCCAATGAACCCCACCCACCCCAACAGTAGCAACCGCGCGCGCAACCCAAACGCAACCCAACGCAACCCCATTGAGCCGGCAAGCGGGTCCTCCCCAACACGTCTGTTTGCGGGTAATGCGAAGCCCGGTGTGGCGCTAGGGCTTTGGTTTTGCGGATAGGCAACCGATGACCTGGCGGAATTACGATG